>NZ_RCVK01000312.1:0-25660 GCF_003667485.1 Micromonospora sp. BL1 | reverse complement strand
GGGGTCTTCGGGGTCAGCCACGGGGCCGTGGGGGACTGGTCCGGGTTCAGCTGCCAGTCGTGGGACACCTTGTCGACGGCGATCGGGTAGATCGTCAGCGTGCCGTCCCTGTCGATCCGGAACCGCAGGAACGCCTTCGAGTCCTCGATGCCCTGCCCCGCGAACAGCTCGTTCAGGTTCACCCCGAACGCGCCCGCCACCAGCAGGTAGAGCGCCACGAGCTGACTGGCGACCAGACCGCTCACCGGCCCGTAGAGCACCACGGCGGCGACCGCCGGCAGCGGCCACGGCCAGTCGTAGAACGGCAGCTGCAACCAGACCCACGTGCCCCCGGCGGCGAGCGCCACCTGGGCCAGCCCGTGCGCCACCCCGAGGATCCAGTGCCGGGCGTGCCGTTTCCCGCCCGCCGTGGGCGGCTTGGCGAAGAACACCGCACCCATCATCGCCACCACCAGCATGATCGCCAGCGGCACGCTGAACAGGCGCTGCTCGGTGGTGCCCACCCGCTGCACCGCCACCCCGGCCATCGCCAGCATCAGCAGCGTGTGCAGCGTGCCGAGCAGCGTGGTGAAACCCGGGTTGCGGAACGGCAGCCGGGCGAAGATCCCCCAGCCGTACCGGCGGGAGCGCGCCTTGTCCGGATAGCGCGCGGCCAGGTCGTACTCCCGGGTGTTGCTGGCCCGCCGGGTCAGCGTGTCACGCGGCGGCACCTCCAGCTTCTCCGGCAGCCGGTGCGTCGGATAGAGGTAGGCGCCGCCACCGCCGCACGTGATGAGCTGCCGGTCCGGCCCGGCGTAACGGGCGTAGTGGTGCAGGTCGCCGGAGACCAGCACCCGTACCTGCGCCCCGGTCGGCGCGACGAGGGTACGGATGAAGTAGTCGATCGAGTCGTACGCGTTGGGGTGGTCGACGGCCTTGACCCACGTCGGCGCCGGCACCGCCAGGATCACCTTGGACTCCGGGGTGAGCTTGCGGGCCACCTCGTCGAAGTAGGTGAGCTGCGGGTCGTCCAGGTACGACCCGGACTGGTCGTCGAGGCCGAGCAGCCACCAGCCGGCCGGCAGCTCGACCGCGAAGTACGAGCGGGACTGGCCGGTGCCCCAGCCGGCGAAGTGCCGGTCCCGGGTGCGCACGAACAGGCGCAGGAATGCGGTCAGCCCGTCGTACCAGTCATGGTTGCCGGGCACCGCGAACAGCGTCGGCTTCTCCGGCGGGGCGACCGGCAGCGCCGCCTGGTACGGGCCCTTGCAGCGGTCCTCGTACGCCTCGTAGCCCGCCGCCGGGTAGACCTGGTCGCCGCCCATCACCAGCGTCTGCGCGCGGGGGAGCCGGTGCCCGTCCACTGTCAGCTCCGGCTGGGCGAGCAGGTACGCCACCGAGTACGTGGCGTCGAAGCCGTCACCCAGGTCGGCCACGTAGTCGAGCCAGAGCCCACCGTCCGGCCCGACCTGCCGGAACGTGCCGTCGCTGAACGCGTTCTGCAACTCCCGCTTGTCCAGGTACGCCCCGAACAGCATGGCCAGCAACGTACGCAGGCCGGTGCTGATCAGCAGCAGCGGCGCGAGCCAGGGCACCGGCCGGCGCGGGGTGAAACCCAGCTCCCGGGGGTCGATGCGGCGGGGGCGGCGGGTGGCCCGCTCGCCGGGATGCGCCTCGGGAGCCGGTGGTCGCGGCGGTTCGTCGGTCACCCGCCGCAGGGTAGTCCGGAGCGGGCGGGAAGTCTCTCCCGTGGCGGGGCGGATGTGGTCCGGTGTCCGGGTTCGGGGACGGGGGGATCCGGTTCGGCTTCCGCCAGGGCGTGCCGTACACTTGACGATCGTTGCCGCCTTAGCTCAGTCGGCTAGAGCGACGCACTCGTAATGCGTAGGTCGACGGTTCGATTCCGTCAGGCGGCTCGGTGCCGAAGCCCAGGTCAACGACCTGGGCTTCGCCGTTTCCGGAAGCCCGGGCGACCTCACCGCGGCTCGGGGGGAGCGGGCGGCGCAGCTTTCCGCTCCGGCTGGCGGCGGGCCCTGCGGTACGCCTGGGGCGAGAGTCCGGTGACCCGCTTGAACGCCACGCTCAGCGCGCTCTCCGAGCCGTATCCGACGGCGCGGGCGATGGTGGCGATCGTGTCCTCGGAGCGGCGGAGCCGGTCGGCGGCCAGCTCGATCCGCCACCCGGTGAGGTATTCCAGCGGGCCGTAGCCGACCACCTGCTTGAACCGGGCGGCCAGGGTCGAGCGGGACACCGCGGCGCATCGGGCCATGGCCGCAACGGTCCACGGACGTTCCGGGTGGGCGTGCATCGCGCGCAGGGCCGGGGCGACCGCCGGGTCGGTCAGGCCCGCCAGCCAGCCCGACGGGGTTCCGTGGTCGAGGTGCAGACGCAGGATCCGGATCAGCATGACCAGCGCGAGATGGTCGGCGACCAGCCGTCCGCCCGGGCGACCTTGCCGGAGTTCGGCGTCGATCTCCCCGACCGCCCACCGGACGGTTTCCGCCTCCGGTGTCGCCGCGGGCACGTGGATGACCGGCGGAAGACTGTCCAGCAGCAGGTCACGGGAGCGGTCGGTGAAGGAGAACGCGCCGCCGACGAGGAGAACATCGTCGCCGGAGCCGGTCCGGGCCACCCCGTCGGACGCCGCTTGGAAGATCGGTCCGGCGGGTGCGGCCGGCACGTCGAGGTCGCTGGCCAGCGTGTAGTTCACCGGCCGGGTCAGGAGGAAGCAGTCGCCCGCGTCGAGGGGCACCGGCTCCGGCGCGGAGTCCACCCGCAGCAGGCAGCGTCCGCGCCGTACGGCGTTGAACTTGACCCCGGTCGGCGGGTCGAAGCGCACCGCCCAGCGCCCGCCGGCGGTCAGGGCGGCCGAGACGTGGCTCGTTGCGCCGAGCAGGGCGAGCACGTCGTCCAGCGGATCCACCCCATCCCCTTCCTTGGACGCACGCTGAAGAGTGGTGGACTCCAGAGTACGGACAGTCCAACGGTCGTGCTCCTAGCGTGGATGTCATGACAGAGACCAACCGACTGAGCACCCCGTTCACGGCTCGCACCACGGCGGCCGAGATCCTCGACGGCGTCGACCTCACCGGACGCCGGATGATCGTCACGGGTGGTGCCTCCGGTATCGGCACCGAGACCGTCCGGGCGCTCGCCGGCGCCGGGGCGGAGGTCACGGTCGCCACCCGCGATCCGGCCCGGGCGGAGCCGCTGGTGGCGGAGTTCGCCGGCCGGGTCCACGCCGCCGCGCTCGACCTGGCGGACCTCTCCTCGGTGGACGCGTTCCTCGCCGGCTGGGACGGTCCGCTGCACGCGTTGGTGGCGAACGCCGGGGTGATGGCGATCCCCACCCGGCAGCTCACCGCCGAGGGCTGGGAACTCCAGTTGGCGACCAACTACCTGGGCCACTTCGCGCTCGCCCGGGGCCTGCACCCGCACCTGCGGGCGGCCGGGTCGGCGCGGGTGGTGTCGGTCAGCTCCGGAGCACACCTGCGGGAGGCGTTCGACTTCGACGACCCGCAGTTCGAGCGGCAGCCGTACGACCGCTGGGCGGCATACGGCCGGTCGAAGACCGCCGCGGTCCTGCTCGTGGTGGGCATCGCGCGACGGTGGAGCGGCGACGGGATCACCGCCAACGCGCTGAACCCGGGCTTCATCACCACCAACCTCCAGCGGCACATGGATGACGAGACACTGCGCGCCTTCGGGGCGATGGACGAGGCGGGCAACCGCATCGAGCAGCCCTACTACAAGACGATCGCCCAGGGAGCGGCGACGTCCGTGCTGCTCGCCGCGTCGCCGCTGGTCGAGGGCGTCACCGGCCGCTACTTCGACGACAACCAGGAAGTCGACGTGGTCGCCGGCGGCCCGGAGGCGACCGGCGGGGTGGCCGCCCACGCCGTCGACCCGGCCGCCGCCGACCGACTCTGGGAGTGGGCGGAGGCGGTTCTCGCGGGCCGCCGGTGACCGGTCACCGCCACCGGTGCCCGGCGCGCTGCCGGGCCGCCTCGTACAGCGCCACCGTCCCGGCCGCCGCCGCGTTCAGGGAACTCGCCGCCCCCACGATCGGGATGCGCACCATCCGGTCACTGGCCTCCTGCCAGCCCTTGCTGAGCCCGTGCGTCTCGTTGCCGACCAGCAGGAGCGTGGGGCCGGTCAGGTCGTGCTCGGCGACGTCCACGTCCCCGTGCTCGTCCGTACCGATGATCTGGATCTGCGGGAGCCCGTCCGCGCGCACCGCGGCGACCCAGTCCAGGACGTCGCGGTGGCCGGCGACGCGCACCACCGGTACGGCGAACAGCGACCCGGTGGTGGCCCGGACCGCCTTCGGGTCGTACGGGTCGGCGGCGTGGCCCGTGATGATCACGCCGGAGGCGCCGAAGGCGTCAGCGGAGCGGATCAGCGTGCCGATGTTGCCCGGGGTCTTGGGGCGGTCGAAGACCACCACGAGCATCGCCGGCCCGACCGGGATGCGGGCCAGGTCGTCAGCGGGCTGCGTCACCACTGCGAGCAGCTCGGGGGACTCCTCCTCCTTGCCGCTCAGTTCCCGCATCAGCTCGGGCGCGAGGGCGACCCGCCTCGCGTCGGCGCGGTCGAGCAGGTCACGGCACCAGCGGGACAGGGGCTGCCGGTCCGGGTGGAGGAGGGCGCGGATCTCCCAGCCCTGCTCCAGGGCCACCGTGATCGGGCGTACCCCCTGAACCAGGAACTCCCCGGACCGCTGCCGCTTGGTGCGGTTGGTCAGCAGCGCCTGCCACTGCTGGAAGCTCGCGTTGCGGGTGGTGATCGTCAAGGTCTTCGCCACCCGCCGATTCAACCCCATCGCCTGCCGGCGTCACCCGCCGTATCCACCCTGCCCCCTACGCCGCCGGGCGACGGACTAGGGTCGGAACGCCTGCTCGTCGCACCGGAGCGTCCGCCCGCCGCGCCGCGGCATCCGCTCGACGAGGCGGTGCGGCGTGATTGTCCGCCGCCTGACCAGCCGCTATCGTTCCCTCGCCCCCAGCCCGCAGAGTTTGAGGATCGCGATGACTTCCCCGCCGTTGACGAAAGTTACCGATCGGGAAGCTTCACCGGTCGAGGAGCCGGGCGGTACGACGACCGGACGCGAGCCGGGCAGGGAGGCGACGCCGAGCCGGTTCCGGGCCGACGTCGCCGGGCTCCGAGCTGTCGCCGTGGGACTGGTGCTGCTCTACCACGCCGGCCTGCCGTTCATCCCCGGTGGCTTCGTCGGCGTCGACGTCTTCTTCGTGATCTCCGGCTTCCTCATCACCGGGCAGCTCATCTCCGAGATCGAGCGCAGCGGGCGGGTCTCGCTCACCGGTTTCTACGCGCGCCGGGCCAAGCGGATCCTCCCCGCGGCAACGGTGGTGCTGGCGGCCACCGCAGTGGCGGTCCGGCTGTTCGTACCCCGGGGTGAGTGGCAGGTCATCGGCGGCGACATCGCCGCCGCGGCGACGTACGTCGTGAACTGGCGGTTCGCCGACCGCGCTGTCGACTACCTGGCCGAGGACGTCGCGCCGTCGCCGGTGCAGCACTTCTGGTCACTCGCCGTGGAGGAGCAGTTCTACCTGCTCTGGCCGCTGCTGATCGTGCTGGCCATCCTCGCCGCGCGCAGGCTCCGGCGGGCGAGGGTACGGCCGGTCCTGTGGGTCGGTCTCGCGGTGCTGGCGGTGCCGTCGTTCGTCTGGTCGATCGTCGAGACGGCCGATTCGCCGGAGCGCGCGTTCTTCGTCTCCACCACGCGGCTGTGGGAGTTGGCGGTGGGCGCGGCGGTCGCGCTGCTGGCGGTCCGCGCCGCGCGGATGCCCCGGTCGGTGGCGGTCGTCCTCGGGTGGCTCGGTCTCGCCGCGATCGTGGCGGCGGCGCTGCTGGTCAGCGGGAAGACCGCATGGCCGGGGTACGCGGCGGCGCTGCCCACGCTCGGCGCGGCGGCGGTGATCGCAGCCGGCGGCGCGGCCGGCTCCCGGGGGCCGGTGATGGTGCTCGGCCTGCGTCCGTTCCAGTGGATCGGTGACCTGTCGTACTCGCTGTACCTGTGGCACTGGCCGATGCTCGTGGTGGCCGCCGCGCACTTCGGTGACCTGTCGGTGACCGAGGGTCTCGTCGTGGCGCTCGCCTCGGTGATCCCGGCCTGGCTCACGTTCCGGCTGGTGGAGAACCCGCTGCGCTACTCGCGGAAGATCTCCACGTCGCCGCGTCTGGCGTTGAGCCTGGGTGGCAACTTCACGCTCGCCGGCATCTGCGCCGGCCTGGTCCTGGTGCTGATGGGCGCGTGGGCCGCCGCCGCGACCACGACCAAGAGCCGGTACGCCCCGGGTGCCGCGCTGCTGTCCACAGCGCCCGGCACGGCGCCGATCGGTCCGGTGCCGGAGCGGTTCGACGCGATCACGCCGGACCCGCTGCAGATCCGGCAGGGCTTCATGGACGTGCCCGACACCAACCGGGACAAGTGTTTCCAGCAGGTCGAGGGCGCCGAGGTGCTGTCCTGCACGTACGGCGTCCCGAACGGGTCCACCACCGTCGCGCTCGTCGGCGACTCGAAGATGGACCAGTGGCTGCCCGCGTTCCAGGTGCTCGCCACGCAGAACGACTGGAAGCTGCTGATCATGGCGAAGGCGGGATGCGCCTTCACCAGCGCCCAGGTGCTCAAGGGTGACGGGTCCGGCAAGCCGTACACCGACTGCATCGAGTGGAACCGCGCGCTGCTGGACCGCCTGGTGCGGGAGCGCCCCGACTACGTGGTCACCTCGCAGTCGGCGTCGACGGCCCTGGACGGCGGGGGCAAGCGCGCCACTGTCGCCGCGATGGTGTCCGGCGTACGGGCCTCGTGGAAGAAGCTCGACTCGGTGGGGACCAAGGTCGTCGTCCTCGCCAACAACCCTCATCCGGGCGCGGCGGTGGCCTGTGCCGACAAGAACCGCAAGCGCCTGTCGGCCTGCGCGTTCGACCGGGAGCGGCACGACCAGGACCCGGGGTACCGGATGCAGCGGCAGGCGGTCGCGGGAGCGCCGAAGGTCAAGATGATCGACCTGTTCGACGCCGTCTGCCCGACCGACAGGTGCCCGGTGGTGTTCGGCAACGTGCTCATCTACCGGGGTGGCTCGCACATCGGCGCGGCGTACGTGAAGACCACTGCGCCGCACCTCGCCCGCGCCCTGTCCGACGTGGGCGTGCCGACGCGCTTCACCCCGGCGGGGTAGCGGGGTCAGCGGTAGAGCGTCTCCAGGTAGGCCGGGCCGTAGTGGCGCTCCAGGTCGGCCAGGCTCTCCGCCGGGGCCTCCACCTCCTTGATCAGCCGGGCCCGCGTCGGCAGCGCGTCCGGCTGCCAGGTCTCCGGCTGCCACAGCTCGGAGCGCAGGAACGCCTTCGCGCAGTGGTAGAAGATCTCCTCGATCGCGACCTCGACGGCCAGCAGCGGCCGGTGGCCCTTGACCTCCATGTCGGCGAACCACGGCGCGTCGGCGATCAGCCGGGCCCGGCCGTTGATCCGCAGCGTGTCGGTGCGGCCCGGGATCAGGAAGATCAACCCGACGTGCGGGTTGGTCAGGAGGTTGCGGTAGCCGTCGGCCCGCCGGTTGCCGGGCCGCTCCGGGATCGCGATCGTGGTGTCGTCGAGCACCAGCGCGAAACCGCGCGGGTCGCCCTTGGGGGAGACGTCGCAGGTGCCGTCCGCGCCGGCGGTGGCGATCAGGCAGAACGGCGAGGCGGCGAGCCACTCCCGGTCGCGTTCGTGCAGCTTACGGCGCTCCTTGGTGGCCGCCCGCGCCATCGGTGTGCCGATCAGCTCGCGTAGTTCGGACTCGCTGGTGATCTCCCGGGTCGTCACGTCTTCCTCCCCCGTCCGTTGACCTTGACGGCGGTTCCGCCGCGCGACGGGCCGTGATCCGCCACTGTCAGCCTAGGAGAGCGCGTCGAGCGCCGGGTTTGCCCCCGGGGCCGGCGGGTAGGGACCGGATCGCAGCGTGCGTCCGGACGCGACGGATGGAGGCCGAGATGGAGAGCCGACTGAAGGTGCTCGGCCATCCCATGCATCCGATGCTCGTGATGTTCCCGGTGGCGCTCTTCGTGACCGCGGTGATCTTCGATCTGGTGGACACCGTGGGCGGGCCCGGCTTCCTCGCCGAGGTCGCGTACTGGAACATCACTGTCGGTCTGATCGTCGGCCTGCTGGCCGCGGCGGCCGGGGCGTTCGACCTGCTCGCCCTGCCGGCCGGCACCCGCGCCAAGCGGGTCGGGCTCACCCACGCCGCCGCCAACGTGGCGGTCATCCTGCTGTTCGCCGCGGTCTGGGCGGTGCGGCTCAACGCCGACTCGCGGGCGGCCGGCGGGTCGCTCGTCGCCATCGAGGTGGTCGCCCTGGCGATCCTCGGCGTCAGCGCCTGGCTCGGCGGCGAACTGGTGGACCGGCTCGGCGTCGGCGTCGACCCTGATCACGATCTCAACGCGCCCAGCTCGCTGCGACCCCACTCGGCGACACAGCGGATCGGAGACGTGCGATGACCGAACAGAGCGGCGGACGAGGCTGGCGTGGCCGCCAGCAGGGCTGGGATCCGATGGGCGAGCTCCAGTCGCTGCGCTCCGAGCTGAGCCGGCTGGTCGGCGGACGCTCCGGCAACCAGGACGTGGATCTGGCCGAGACGGCCGACGGCTGGGAGGTGGTCGTCCGGCTCCCGGGCGTCGCGCCGGAGGAGGTCGCCGTCGAGCTGGACGACCGGGAGCTGTGTGTACGCGCCCGGTCGGAGGCCGAGGTGAACGCCGACCACGGCATCCCGGGCGGGTTCACCACCCGGGGCTTCGAGTACCGCGTGGACCTGCCGTCCCGCGTGGACCCGGACCGGATCGACGCGGTGATGGACCACGGCCTGCTCCGGGTGCGCCTGCCCCGGGCGTCCCGGTCCGCGCCGCGCACCATCACCGTCGGCCGCACCGGCCCGCGACCGGGCGCCGACCGTACGCCGATGCCCGCCGACCCGGCCGCGGACCGGGAGCTGCACCACCCGGACACCGCGCTCGACGAGATCGACAGGCCGTAGGGGCCGCGTGACCAGCTCAGCGGTGCTCGGCCCGGTCGGCGAGCGCGTTCCGGACGTCGAACGGATCGCCGTGCTGCGCGCCAACGCGCTCGGTGACTTCATCTTCGTGCTGCCGGCGCTCGACGCGCTGCGGTCCGCGTATCCGTCGGCGGAGATCGTGCTGCTCGGCGCGCCGTGGCACGCGGCGCTCTGGCGCGACCGGCCCGGCCCGGTGGACCGGGTGCTGGTGGTGCCGGCGGCGCCGGGCATCCGCGACCCGGGGCCCGGCGAGTCACCCGGTGACGTGCCGGCGTTCCTGGCCGCCGCCCGCGCCGAACGGTTCGACCTGGCGTTGCAGGTGCACGGCGGCGGCGCCAACTCGAACCCGTTCGTCGCCGGGCTGGGCGCCCGGGTCACCGCCGGCCTGCGGGCCGAGGGCGCGCCGCCGCTGGACCGGTGGCTGCGCTACGTCTACTACCAGCACGAGGTGATCCGCTACCTGGAGGTGGCCGCGCTGGTCGGGGCGCCCGCCACCACGATCACCCCGGCGCTCGCGATCACCGCCGCCGACCGGGCGGAGGCCGCCGCCGTGCTCGGCGAACCCACCCGGCCCCGGGTCGCGTTGCACCCGGGCGCCACCGACACGCGGCGCCGCTGGCCGCCGGAACGCTTCGCCGAGGTCGCCCGCGCGCTCACCGGAGACGGGTACGAGGTGCTGGTCACCGGTACGCCCGCCGAGCAGGAGACGGTCGACGCGGTGGTGGCGGCGGCCGGAGTGCCGGTGCGCCCCCAGGTCGGCACGCTCGGCCTGGGCGCGCTGGCCGCCGCGTACGCGGACTGCGCGCTCGTGGTCTCCAACGACACCGGCCCGCTGCACCTCGCCGCCGCCGTGGGCGCGCCGACGGTCGGTGTCTTCTGGGTCGGCAACCTGATCAACGGGGCGTCGCCGCTGCGTGGGCGGCACCGCCCGATCGCCGCCTGGACCACTCTCTGCCCGGTCTGCGGCGTCGACTGCACGCCCGGGATCTACCCGCACCGGCCGGGCGACGGGGAGTGCCCGCACCGCGTGTCGTTCGTGGCCGACGTGCCGGCCGCCGAGGTGGTCGAGGCGGCCCGCGAGCTGCTCACACCTCCGCAGGCGACTCGCTGAGCACCACTTCCCACGCCTCCACGTCGCGTTCGGTGACAGTGGTCGGTGACTCCAGGTGGTACGCGCCGCTGGGCAGGACACCGGCGCCGCCGTGGCGCTCCAGCACGGCGAGTTGCGCGGCGACGTCCTCGCCCTGGTGCCGCTCGGGCAGCCGCTCCCAGAAGTCGAAGCCGCCGGAGTCGACGAGCTTGGCCCGGTCGTAGAGCACGCACCCGCCGATCCAGGAGACCTTGTACGCCCGCCACTCGCCCGCCGCCAGGTCCAGCTTCTCGGTGACGTGCAGCAGGTTCGCCGCCGGGTGGATGGACGCCCGGTGCCATTCCGGCGTGCCGGGCTGGATGCGTTCCGGCACCGGCGGCCCGGTCCACTCCTCGTAGTGCTGGTGCGTCTCCGGGCGGACGTCGTCGGCGTAGGAGAGCCCGTGCACCGCGTTGCCCACGAACCCGCAGCCCAGCTCGTCCAGCGCGGTCACCAGCCGGGACAGCGCACCCGGCTCCAACCACACGTCGTCGTCGAGGCAGAGCACGGCGTCGGCCGCCGACTGGGCCAGCAGGTAGGACCGGTGTTCGGCCAGGCCGCGCCGGGGCAGCCGCCGGGTCAGCAGCACCGGGTGCCCCCGGTGCCGCAACGCCCGGACCATCGTTGCGGCGGCCGGGTGGGCGTACGCGGGCTCGCCGTCGGACTGGTCGCTGACCACCACCCCGAACCCGGGTACGCCCTCCTGGGCGGCCAGCCCGGACAGCGTGACAGCCAGTTCGGCGGGCCGGTTGCGGGTGGGGATCAGCACGTCGAGCCGCCGGTGCTGCCGGAACCGTCCGGGCGTGCCCGGGTCGAGCGGACGGGTCACGCCGGCCTGCCCTCGCCCACGGCGGGGCTGTGCTGCTGGTCGGGAACGGCCTCACGGCTCTCGCTCATGCTGTGCGACTGGGCGCGGATCCGGTCGATGATCGCCGAGGTGGAGCGGTCCGGCACGTACCCGAGCGTGCGCACCTGCCCGCCCAGCCGCCGTACCAGCGGCGCCTCCGGCACCATCTCCGGCGGGTAGTCGCCGCCCTTGACGTAGACGTCGGGGCGGACCGCCTCGATCAGCCGGGCCGGGGAGTCCTCCTCGAAGACCACCACGTGGTCGACGCAGGCCAGCGCCGCCAGCAGGGCGATCCGGTCCTCGACCGGGTTGACCGGCCGGTCCGGGCCCTTGAGCCGCCGTACGCTGCCGTCCGAGTTGACCGCCACGATCAGCAGGTCGCCGAGCGCGCGGGCCTGGGTCAGGTAGCGGACGTGCCCCGGGTGCAGCACGTCGAAGCATCCGTTGGTGAACACCACCGACCGCCCGGCCTGCCGGTGCTCGTCCACCAGCGCGGCCAGCTCGTCGGCGCCGACCAGCGCCGGATGCCCGCCCTCGTCCGCGCCGGTGCCGAGCGCGGCCAGCAGATCCTGCCGGCGGCACACGCACGTGCCGGTGTCGGCGACCGTGATGGTGGCGGCGAGCTGGGCGAGCTGGGCGGCGGTGGGCAGGCCCGCGTCGGCGGCGAGCGCCAGCGTCATGGCCGCCAGGTACGCGTCCCCGGCGCCCACCGCGTGGCTGGCCGGGACCGGGGTGCTGTGGCTGCGCCGGGGCTCGCCCTCGGCGCCGCCGACCACAGCGCCCTCGGTGTCCAGGGTCACCGCCACCACGTCGGCGCCGGTGTGCTCGCGCAGCTCGGGCAGGCGGGACTCGGCCAGCACGGCCCGGTCGACGCCGGTGCCGGCCGCCGCGCTCACCGTCACGCCGGTCCCGGTGACGCTCAGCCCGTCGCCGGTCAGCGCCACCCGCTCCTCGCCGGGCGTCGGCTCGCCGGTCGGGCCGGTCGGGGCCTCGGCGGCGGGCGTACCGGAGGTCGGGTGCGGGCTGCCCGGTACGCGCTCACCGGATCCGCCGGGCGCGGCGCCCACCATCAGCTCGGACGGGCCGTCGGCCTCCGCCGGGTGGTTCAGGTGCAGGTCGTCGCCGCCGGGGACGGCACCCCGTTCGGCGTGCGCGAACCCGGCGGCGGCGCGGGCCAGCAGCCGGGTCGCCTCGGCGAAGCTCGGCGTCACCACTGTCGGGTTCAGTCCGCGCCAGTCGGCCAGGTCGTGCGCGTCGAGCGCCACGGTGCCGTACCGGTCGCGGTTGGCGACCAGCCAGGCGCGTACCGCCGAGGGCAGCGCGCCCAGGCCGTAGTCGCAGACGACGAGCGTGAGCGGCTGACCGCCGGCCACCGCGCGCAGCTCCTCGGTGGCGCAGTGCAGCGCGGTCAGCAGGCGGGCCACCCCGTCGGCGTCCAGCCCGTCCTCCGGGCCGCCGGAGTCCTCGCGGAGCAGGATCTGGTTGCCGGCGAGCATCCGCCGCTTGACCGGCGTGGGCCGGCCCGGCTGGCTCACCGTACGGTCCCAGACCGCCGCCCGGTCCAGGCAGTCGTGCAGTTCGTCGCCGGCCACGTCGGCGCCGACCGGGGCGACGAGCGCGGCCCGGCCGCCGAGCGCCGCGACGTTCACCGCCGTGTTGGCGGCGCCCCCCGCCGCGGAGATCCGCCGCCGCAGGGTGAGGACCGGTGCGGGCGCCTCGCGGCAGAGCCGCTCCGACTCGGCGAACCGCCACTCGTCCAGCATGGCGTCCCCGACGACCAGCACGGGACGCTGCTGCCAGCTCGCCACCACGGTGGCGAGCCGGCGCTCTTCCGCTGCTGCTCCTGCCATGCCTCTGCGGATCCCCCCGGGCCGTCTGGCCAAACATGGTGCGACGCGGGCCACCCGATGCGTCCGGTTTCGCGGCATCGGGCGGGGGAACCGTGCAGACGTACCCCGGAGAGGAGAAGCAGCATGGCAGCGACACTTCAGGGCAAGCGCATCGCCTTCCTGGCCGCCGACGGCGTCGAGGAGGTCGAGTACACCAAGCCCCGGGAGGCGGTGGAGAACGCCGGCGCCCAGGTCGAGCTGGTCTCCATCGAGTCCGGCACGATCCAGGCCTTCAACCATCTCGACCACGGCAAGCAGTACCAGGTCGACGTCACCACCAAGGAGGCGGACGCCGGGGCGTACGACGGCCTGGTCCTGCCCGGTGGCGTGGCGAACCCCGACTTCCTGCGTACGGACCCGGAGGCGGTCCGGTTCGTCAAGGCGTTCTTCGACGCCGGCAAGCCGGTGGGCGTGATCTGCCACGGCCCGTGGACGCTCGTCGAGGCGGACGTGGTGCGGGGCCGCACCATCACCTCCTGGCCGAGCCTGCGCACCGACCTCACCAACGCCGGCGCGAACTGGGTCGACCAGGAGGTCGTCACCGACAACGGGCTGGTCAGCAGCCGCAAGCCGGACGACCTGCCGGCGTTCTGCGCCAAGATCGTCGAGGAGTTCGCCGAGGGGCGGCACACCGCCCGCTGAAAACTCACAGTCCCACCGGGGGCATGATCCGCCCCCGGTGGGATAGGAAGCGGGATGACCGCCCAGGCCGCCCGTCCCGCGTTGCCCGCCCGCCAGATCCGCCTGCTGATGTTCGGTCTGATGACCGGCATGCTGCTGGCGGCGCTGGACCAGACCATCGTCGGGACCGCGCTGCCGACCATCGTCGGCGAGCTGGGCGGCATCAACCACTACTCGTGGGTGGTCACCGCGTACCTGCTGGCCTCGACCGCCTCGACACCGCTGTACGGCAAGATGGCCGACCTGTACGGGCGCCGGCCGGTCTTCCTGTTCTCCATCGGGATGTTCCTGCTCGGCTCGCTGCTGGCCGGGCTGTCGCAGAACATGACCCAGCTGATCGTCACGCGCGGTGTGCAGGGCTTGGGCGCCGGTGGCCTGATGACGCTGGCGTTCACCATCATCTCGGACGTGGTGTCGCCCCGGGAGCGTGGCCGCTACCAGGGGTTGTTCGGCGCGGTGTTCGGCGTCTCGTCGGTGGCCGGACCGCTCGTCGGCGGCTACTTCGCGGAGAACAACTGGCGGTGGATCTTCTACATCAACGTGCCGCTGGCGATCCTCGCCATCGTGGTCTGCTGGCACGTCATGCGGCTGGTGCCGTTCGAGCGCCGGGAGCACACAGTCGACTGGATCGGCGCGGCGCTGCTGGTCGCCGGCGTGAGCTGCCTGCTGCTGGCGCTGAGCTGGGGCGGCGCCGAGTACGCCTGGGGCTCCGGCGTGATCGTCGGGCTGTTCGCCGCGGGCGCGGTGCTGGGCGTGCTGTTCGTCGTCCAGGAGGCCCGGACCAAGGAGCCGATCCTGCCGCTGCGGCTGTTCCGCAGCGCCACGTTCGCGCTCGCCAACGGCGCGGGTTTCGTGCTCGGCCTGGTGATGTTCGGGTCGATCATCTTCATCCCGCTCTACCTCCAGATCGTCAAGGGCGCCTCGCCGACCCGCAGCGGTCTGCTGATGCTGCCGATGATGGCCGGCGTCATCGTCACCTCGGTGCTCACCGGCCGGGCGATGAGCCGGATCGGCAGGTACAAGTGGTTCCCGGTGGCCGGCGCGGCCGTGCTGGTGGTGGGCATGTTGCTGTTCCAGCAGCTCCAGGTGGACACCACGCTGTGGGCCGCGTTCGGCTACATGGTGGTGATCGGCGTCGGGCTGGGCCTGTGCATGCAGTCGCTGATCCTGGCCGTGCAGAACGCGGTGAGCGTCCGCGACCTGGGCGCGGGCACCTCGTCGGCGACGTTCTTCCGGTCGCTCGGCGGCTCGTTCGGCGTGGCCATCCTCGGCGCGGTGCTGTCGTCCCGGCTCACCGCCGAGATGTCCGCGCGGCTGCCCGGCGCGCTGGCGCAGCTCCCGCCGGAGCAGCGGGCCGCGGTGACGGCCGGCGGGGACTTCTCGATCAACGACCCGGCGGCGATCCTCGCGCTGCCCGCCCCGGTGCGCGCCGCCGTCCAGGCCGCGTTCGTCGAGTCGCTGCACCTGGTCTTCCTGACCACCGGGCTGATCGCCGTGATCGCCGTCCTGGTCACCCTGGCCATGCCGAACCTCCAGTTGCGCGGCACCGGCCCGCAGGGCGCCACCGGCGGCGCCGACCCGCTCGGCGGGAAGGCGCCCGCGCCCGGCGGCAAGCCGCTGACCAAGGAGTCGAAGGACGAGGCCGCCGCCGACATGGAGGCGAAGTCGCAGACGATGCTGTGACAGGCGGCTACTTGAGGATCAGCCGGTTGGTCTGCTCGAACACGTCCAGGTCGGCGAGCGTCTCGTGCACGCTCGACGACAGCGGGTGCGGGAAGTCCGCCGGGCGGAAGAACCCGGCGTCCGTGGTCTCGTCGGTGAACCGGTCCAGCTCGCCGTCCCACTCGTCGACCCGGAACGCCGTGGTGAAGACCTGGTACGTGTGCCCGTACATGTTGGTCTGGGTCCGGTCCGGGCCGGTGTAGAGCGCGAACGCGCTGACCCGCAGCGCGCGCAGCCCGGTCTCCTCGCGGACCTCCCGGACCGCGCAGTCGGCGATTGACTCGCCGAGTTCCATGGCACCGGCCGGCAACGCCCACTGGCCGTTGTCGGAACGTTGGATCAGCAGCACCCGGGCGGCGTTGTCGCGCACCACGGCGCGGGCGCCGACGAACATCAGGGTGCGGTCACCGGCCAGGGCGCGGAGTTGCCCCACGTACGAGTCGGCCCACGAGATGCTCACCCGGACAATCTACGCATCATCCGTGATCACCTCGGCGAATCCGGGGGGTTCCGCAGATGTGACCGCCGCCACTACTTTGTTACCCATGCGTAGCACGATGATGGATGCCCCTCTCCAGGTCGCCCGGATCCTCGAACACGGCTCCACCGTGCACGGCGCGGCGGAGGTGGTCACCTGGACCGGTGCCGAACCCCGCCGGATGACGTACGCGGAGGTCGGTCGCGCCGCAGCCCGGCTGGCCCACGCGCTGCGCGACGAGTGCGGGGTGACCGGCGACGAGCGGGTCGGCACGTTCATGTGGAACAACAACGAGCACCTGGTGGCGTACTTCGCCGTACCGAGCATGGGCGCGGTGCTGCACACGCTCAACATCCGGCTCTTCCCCGACCAGGTCGCCTACATCGCCAACCACGCGCAGGACCGGGTGGTCCTCGTCGACACCACGCTCATCCCGCTGCTCGCCCGGGTGGTCGGCGAGATGACCACCGTGGCGCACGTGGTGGTCGTCGGCGGTGGCGACCCGGCCCCGCTGCTGGCCGCGGCCGGCGACCGGATCACCGTGCACCACTGGGACGCGCTGCTGGCCGACCGTCCGGACCACTTCGACTGGCCGGCGGTGGACGAGCGCGACGCCGCCGCCCTCTGCTACACCTCCGGGACCACCGGCAACCCCAAGGGCGTCGCCTACTCGCACCGCTCGATCTACCTGCACTCGCTCCAGGTCTGCATGCCGGAGGGCTTCGGGCTCGGCCCGAACGACCGCGAGCTGGCGATCGTGCCGATGTTCCACGCCATGTCGTGGGGCCTGCCGTACGCGGCGTTCCTCTCCGGCGCCTCGCTGATCATGCCGGACCGGTTCCTCCAGGCCGAGCCGATCGCCGCGATGATCGCCGCCGAGCGGCCCACACTCGCCGGTGCGGTGCCGACCATCTGGACCGACCTGCTGGCCTACCTGGACGCGCACGAGGTGGACCTCTCCTCGCTGAAGGAGGTCATCGTGGGTGGTTCGGCCTGCCCGCCGTCGCTGATGCACGCGTTCCACGACCGCTACGGCATCGACGTCATCCACGCCTGGGGCATGACCGAGATGTCGCCGCTGGGCTCGGTCTCCCGGGCGCCGGCCGGTGCCACCGGCGACGACGCGTGGCGCTACCGCTACACGCAGGGCCGCGTACCGGCGGGCGTGACCGCGCGAATCGTCGGCCCGCTGGGCGAGCCGCTGCCCGCCGACGGGACGTCGGTGGGTGAGCTGGAGGTACGCGGGCCGTGGGTGACCGCCCGGTACATCGGCGACGACGCCCCGGATCCGGAGAAGTTCCGGGACGGCTGGCTGCGGACCGGTGACGTCGGCACGCTCTCGCCGGACGGCTACATCACGCTCACCGACCGCGCGAAGGACGTGATCAAGTCGGGCGGGGAGTGGATCTCCTCGGTCGAGCTGGAGAACGCCCTGATGGCCCACCCGGCGGTGCTGGAGGCGTGCGTGGTTGGCGTACCGGACGAGCGCTGGGACGAGCGGCCGCTGGCCACTGTGGTGGTCCGCGAGGGCGCCTCGGTGACCGCCGAGGAACTGCGCGACTTCCTCGCCGGCTCGGTGGCCCGCTGGCAGTTGCCGGAGCGGTGGGCGTTCATCGACGCGGTGCCGAAGACCAGCGTCGGCAAGTTCGACAAGAAGGTGGTGCGCTCGCGGTACGCCGACGGCGGGCTCGACGTGCGGGAACTGACCGCGTCGTAACGTTTCGCGGCGTACCGTCGCCTACACGGGCAGGAACATGTTTCCAACGGGCATTCCTCCCAGAGGGCGGCCCCGGCGTTCGCACCGCGCCGGGGCCGCCCGTCCGTTACGGGGTGACCCGCACCGTCATTGTTGCGAAACTTGTTCGCGTCTGTCCGGCTGTCGGGGAAATCCGGTCGCCTACTCGTCGGCGGTGCTCACCAGCACCTTGCCCACCACGCTGTCCTGCACTGCCTGCTGTGCGGCGGCGGCCTCCGCCAGCGGATACCGGTGCAGCGGCAGGCCGGCCTCCTCGCCGACCCGGATCGCGCCCTGCGCCACCGCCGCCGCGATGTCCGTGACCGCCTGCGCCTTCGCCACCTTCGGCGCGGTGTAGATCAGCACGAACTGCCAGCGCGCGTTCGGGACCATCAGCGGCCGGATCGGCAACGTCACCTCGTCGCCGCCGTCGTCGGCGTACACGCAGACCGCCCCGCCGGTGCGCAGCATCCGTACGTCGGTGGCGGCGTTGCGGGCGGCGGACACCTCGACGATCGTGTGCACCCCGTCGGGCGCGACCTTGCGGACCTCCTCGACCACGTCCTGCTCGCGATAGTTGATCACGAAGCTGGCCCCGGCCGCCGCCGCGAGCTGCGCCTTCTCCGGGCTGCTCACAGTGGTGATCACACACGCGTCGGCCCAGCGGGCGAGCTGGATCGCCGCGTTGCCCACCGCGCCCGCGCCGCCCTGCACCAGCACCACGTGGTCGCTCAACGCGCCCGCGTGCAGCTTGTCCGGCATGAACTCACCGGCGGTCAGGCAGCGGTGCGCGGTCATGAACGGGATACCGAGCGCCGCACCCAGGTCGAACGAGGCCGGACCGAGCGGCACCGCGTGCCGGACCGGGACCAGCGTGTACTCGGCGGCGGTGCCCCACGGGCGCTGCCACGCCGCCTCCCACACCCAGACCCGCTCACCGATGAGCGTCCGGTCCACGCCCTCGCCGACCGCCTCGACCACCCCGGCGCCGTCCTGGTGCGGGATCTGCCAGCCGGCTGGCAGCGGCCACGCCTGGCGGGCCTTCCAGTCGGTCGGGTTCACCCCCGACACGGCCATCCGCACCAGCACCTCGCCCGGCCCGGGTTCCGGCACCGGCCGTTCGACCACCTGGAGCACCGAGGCGTCCCCGCTGCGCTCGTACACGATCGCCTTCATGGCTGTCCCCTCACCGTCGTCGCGTGATGGCGCTACCCCGCCGCCTACCGATCATTCCGCCGGCCGCCCGCCGAGTGACTCGACCACCTCGGGCGTGAGCGCGCCGATCGAGGGGAGCAGCACGGCCGCGAGCGCCTCCGCGTCCGGATCGAGCGGGTACGAGCCGTGCGGCACCGCCACCACCCGGCACCCGGCGGCGGCCGCCGAGCGGACCCCGTTCGACGAGTCCTCCACCGCCACGCACCGGGCCGGGTCGACGCCCAGCCGCTGCGCCACCGCGAGCCACACGTCGGGCGCGGGCTTGCCCCGGGCGGTCTCCTCGGTCGACAGCGTCGCGCCGAACGCGCCGGCCAGGCCCGTCGCGTCCAGCGCCGCCGCGATCAGCCGGGTCGGCGAGGAACTGGCCAGCCCCAGCGGCCACCGCGCGGCCATGCGGCGCACGACCGCGTCGGCGCCGTCGATCAGCGGTACGCGCTGTGCGTACCGCCGGGCCATCTCGGTCACCACCTCCGTGGCGACCTGCTCGGCCGACCTGTCGACGCCCAGCTCACCGCTCAGGTAGCCGGCCCACTCGGCGGTGCTCATGCCCATCAGCCGACGCTGGGTGTCCGGCTGCCAGGTGCCACAGTGCTCGGCCACGTACGCCCGCCGGACCTCCTCCCAGACCGGCTCGGAGTCCACGATCACGCCGTCCAGGTCGAAGAGCGCCGCGTCCACCATGCCGCCATCCTGCCCCAGCCGGCGGCCGGACTCACCGCGGCAGCGCCGCTCCGGCCGAACGCTGCGCCGGAAGGCCGATCGGGGCCTTCGCCGGGATGATCGTGCGACAGCGCGTCGCGATCGGTTCCAGCAGCTCCCGCAACCGGGCGGTACGCTCCGCGCCCAGCGCCCGCCACGGACCCGACGCGGCCCGGTCGGTGGCCTCCTCGACCACGCGGAACGTGTCCGTGGCGTAGGGCGTGGGGCTCAGGTCGGCGGTCAGCCAGCCCTTGTCCACCAGGCGCTGCTCGGCGGCGGTCCACTGCTCGTCGGTCCAGCCCCGGGCCGGCTGGTGGAACTCGCGGGACTGGTCGACCCGGCACCGCCAGGCCACCACCTCGACCGGTTCCAGCCCGGTGGTGACCAGCGCCGCGACGTGGCCGTCGCCGCGGTGCTCGCGCAGCGTCGCGGCGGCCTGCCAGAGCCGGGCCAGCGGGTACTCGCCCCGGGGCAGGGCGGCGTTCACCGCGCCGAGCACCCGCCCGGCCGTGTCCACCAGCCCGGCCGCCTCCTCCAGCAGGTCGGCGGCCTCGACCAGGTGCGACTCGGGCAGCTCGTAGGTGAACTCGGCGAGCGCCTGCACACCACCGGTGAGCCGGGCCCGCAGCGCCTCCTCCGGGGTGGCCAGACGCCACACCGACGGCAGGGCGCGGGCCACCATGGCCGGCGCGAAGCTGAAGAACGCAGCAGTCACCGCCGGCGCGTCGACCGCCCCGAGCGGCGCGGCCCGGCCGGCGAAGTAGCCGCGCCAGTAGCCCCGCAGCCCGACCGCCTCGAACGCGGCCCGGGCACGGGGGTGGAAGTAGGTCACCGCGTGGACCGGCTCGTAGAGCGTCCACATCTGCCGGGTCACCCCGGCCTCGTCCAGCGCCGCCACGTGCACCTCCGCGTCGGTGGGCAGATCACCACGGGCGGACGTGCCGCCCGTGGTGACCATGAACCTACTGCCGCTGGGTGACCGGACGGAAGCCCGGAGTGATCTACTGCGCAGCGAGCACGTCGACGACGAAGCGCAGCGGCCCGGCCGGACGACCGCCCGCGGCGTCGTTGCCGTACGCCAGCTCGGCCGGAAGGTCCAGCTGGACCCGGCTGCCCACCGGCACGCCGACCAGGCCCTGGTCCCAGCCCTTGATGACCTGGCCCACGCCGATCTGGAAGGTGGCCGGCTGGCCGCTGTCCCAGGACGCGTCGAACTGCTTGCCGTCCTTGTAGAACACGCCCACGTAGTTGGTGGTGATATTCTGGCCGGCCTTCACCGCCGGGCCGCTGCCCTTGACGAGCGTGGTGACGGTGAGCTTCTTCAGCTCACCGGTGCCGGCCTGCACGGTCGGCTTGGTCTTCAGCGCCGGGTCGAAACCGGCGGGCAGCTCCTGGGCGGGCGCGGCGGGCTCGGCCGGCGCGGTCGGGCTGGCCGAGGAACCGGCGGTGGACGCCTTGTCGTCGTCCCCGCTGTTCAGCCAGACCAGGCCGCCGACCAGGGCCACCACCGCGAGCACGCCCACAGCCGCGCCGAGGATCGACTGCCGGCGGCGACGCGCCTCGGCTGCCTTCTTCTCGGCCAGCTGGGCGGCCAGCCGCCGCTGTGCCTTGGTGGCCGGGGCCTGGCCCGCCGACCGGTTCTCCACACGCTCGCTCACGTCGACTCCCTGCAGGGTGGGTGGGTGCGCCCCCGGCGGGCCGCCGCCGAGGCCAGCGCACACGGTACCCGCCCGGAGCCCCAGCGTGCCCCTACGGCCGCCACGATCCGGACACGAAGCCCGATACGAGGGCACCGCGCGGGGTAGTTTCCGACCATGGCGATCCTCAACGAAGAAGACCTGGCCCTGCTCGGCGAGCCGCAGCTCGCGCACGTGGCGACGGTCGAGGCCGACGGCACCCCGCACGTCACCCCGGTCTGGGTGGACACCGACGGCGAGCACGTCGTGTTCAACACGGCCAAGGGCCGGCAGAAGTACCTGAACATGTCCCGCAACCCGGTGGTCGCGGTGTCGGTGGCGGACAAGGCCGACGACTACCGCACCCTGTGGATCAAGGGCACCGTCGAGTTCGTCACCGAGGGCGCCGACGAGCACATCGACCGGCTGGCGAAGAAGTACCTGGGCCAGGACGCCTACCCCTGGCGCCGCCCCGGCGAGGAGCGCGTCATCGTCCGCGTCACCCCGACCGAGAAGCTCGGCCGCGGCTGAGCGGCGCGGCCCCGCCGTCCATCGAGGGCGGGGCCTTCGCCGTACGCGTCAGGCGCTCTTCTTCGCGGCCGTCTTCTTCGCCGGGGCCTTCTTCGCGGCGGTCTTCCTGGCCGGTTCGGCCTTCTTCTCCGCCGCCTTCTTCGCGGGCGTCTTCTTGGCCGCGGTCTTCTTGGCCGGTTCGGCCTTCTTCTCCGCCGCCTTCCTGGCCGGCGCCTTCTTCGCCGCCTTCTTCGCGGATCGGGCCGACGAGATCGGGGTCGGCTCGGCACCGCCACCGGACGGCGCCTCACCCCGGGCCGCCCGGGCCCGCTCGACCGACGCCTTCAGCGCCGCCATCAGGTCCACCGCGGCGGCCGGCGCGGCCTCTTCCTCCTCCGGCTGCACCACCTCGCGGCCCTCGACCTTCGCGTCGATGACCTCCTGCAACGCCGCCCGGTAGTCGTCGGTGAACGCGTCCGGCTCGAACTCCCCGGCCATCGAGTCGATCAGCGAACTGGCCATCGCCAGCTCCGGCGGGCGTACCTTCAGATCCTCGTCCAGGAAACCGAAGTCCGGCCGGCGGATCTCGTCCGGCCACAGCATCGTGTTGAGCAGCAGCACGCCCTCACGGACCCGCAGCGTGGCCAGCTGCTCGCGCTGGCGCAGCGCCACCTTGACGATCGCCACCCGCTCCGAGTCGGACAGCGCGTCGCGCAGCAGCACGTACGGCTTCGTCGCCGAGCCCTCCGGCTCCAGGAAGTACGCCTTGTTGTAGAGGATCGGGTCGACCTGCTCGGCCGGTACGAACTCCAGCACGTCGATCGCGTGCGACGTGCTCAACGGCAGGTCGGCGAAGTCCTCGTCGGTGAGGATGACCATCTCGCCGCCGCCGATGTCGTATCCCTTGGCGATGTCGTCGTAGGTGACCTCCTCGCCGCAGACCGAGCAGGTGCGCTTGTAGCGGATCCGGCCGCCGTCCTCACGGTGCACCTGGTGGAAACGGATGTCCTTCTCCTCGGTGGCCGAGTAGACCTTCACCCCGATCGACACCAGGCCGAACGACACCGCTCCTTTCCAGATCGCCCGCATTCCCGCGCTCCTCTCCCCGGTTGACCACCAGAATCGCAAACGATCGAACGGGACGCACGCGCTTCCGTGCGCAACTACAGTCAGGAGGTGCCCGGCGCGCCGTTGAAGCCGATGCTCGCGACGACCGGGCAGCTCCCGGCCGGCGCCGCCTGGTCGTACGAGTTCAAGTGGGACGGCGTACGCGCGCTCGCCGACATCTCCCGCGGCGACAGGCACTTCTACGCCCGCTCCGGCGTCGAGATCACCACCGCGTACCCGGAACTGCTCAACCTGGCCGAGCAGGTCGACGACGCGCTGCTCGACGGCGAGGTGGTCCTCTTCACCGACGGGCAGCCCTCGTTCACCGCGCTCGCCGAGCGGATGCACGTGCGCAACCCGGCCAAGGCGGCGCGGCTGGCGGCGACGGTACCCGTCACGTACATGATCTTCGACGTGTTGCGGCTCGACGGCGTCGACCTGACCGCCCGGCCCTGGCGGGAGCGGCGGGCGGCGCTGGAGTCGCTCGGGCTCGGCGCCGCCCGGTGGGCGGTGCCGCCGGTCTTCGGCGACGGCCCGGCCACCTACGCGGCGGCCGGCGAGCACGGGCTGGAGGGGGTGATGGCCAAACGGGTCGACTCGCTCTACCGGCCCGGCGTGCGCTCGCCGGACTGGGTGAAGGTCAAGCTGGAGGTCACCGCCGACTTCGTGGTCGGCGGCTGGCGGCCCGGCGCGCGGCGCGTCGGCGGCCTGCTGGTCGGCGTGCCCGGCCCGGACGGTCGGCTGATCTACCGGGGGCGGGTCGGCGGCGGGATCGGCGCGGCGATCGAACGGGAACTGCTGCGCGAGCTGGAACCGCTGCGCGCCACCGACTCGCCGTTCGCCGCCGGTGTGCCGCGCGAGGATGCCCGGGGCGCGATCTGGGTAACTCCCCGGATCGTGGTGGAGGTCAAGTACGGCCAGCGCACGCCGGACGGCCGGCTGCGCTTCCCGCGCATCCTGCGCCTGCGCCCGGACAAGCCGCCCGAGGAGGTCGACGATGCCGTCTGACCGGTTCAAGGTCGAGGTCGAGGGGCGCTCGCTGGAGTTGTCCAACCTGGACAAGGTGCTGTTCCCGAAGGCCGGCTTCACCAAGGGCGAGGTGATCGACTACTACACCCGGGTCGCCCCCGTGCTGCTGCCGCACCTGCACGACCGCGCGCTGACCCGGATCCGGTTCCCCAACGGCGTCGACGGCGGCTCGTTCTTCGAGAAGAACGCACCCGCCGCGACCCCCGGTTGGGTACGTACCGAGAACCTGCCCGCCCCCGGGTCGACGAAGGGGCGGGAGACCATCGACTACGTGGTCTGCGACGAACTCCCGACGCTCGTGTGGCTGGCCAACCTGGCCGCGCTGGAGCTGCACACTCCGCAGTGGAAGATCGGTGCCCACCCGGACATGATGGTCGTCGACCTGGACCCGGGCGCCCCCGCGGCGCTCAAGCAGTGTTGCCAGGTGGCGGTGCTGATGCGCGACCGGTTGGCTTCCGACGGGATCTCCTCGTTCCCCAAGACGTCGGGGAAGAAGGGCATGCAGCTCTGCTGCCCGATCGCCGGTACGCAGGACGCCGAGATCGTCTCCGACTACGCCAAGCGCATCGCGCAGGAGCTGGAGCAGGCGCACCCGAAGCTGATCGTGTCGAAGATGGCGAAGAACCTGCGCCCCGGCAAGGTCTTCATCGACTGGAGTCAGAACAACGCCGCGAAGACGACAGTGGCGCCGTACTCGCTGCGGGCCCAGTCGGTGCCGTCGGTGTCGACGCCGCTGACCTGGGACGAGGTCCAGGCCGGGGCGACGGGGAAACGGCCGTCGACGCGGCCGTACACGGCGGGTGAGGTGCTCAAGCGGGTGGAGAAGCAGGGCGACCTGCTGGCCCCGCTGCTCGACGGCGGTCCCGAACTGCCCGCGCGCTGACCCGGGCTGCTTCGGCTGCGCCGGACGGGCGGCTCGGACGGTTAGGGTGGGCGGACCGGCAGACAGGAGTCCGCGCATGGCCCACCAGGCAACCGTCGCCGTCACGCCCGACGCGGTCGGCTACCCGCTGCTCAGCTACCACGACGACGCGACCGGGGAACGCACCGACCTCACCGCCGCGCAGCTCGGCGAGTGGACCGCCCGCAGCGCCGGACTGCTGCGCGACGGGTGCGGACTGCGCCCCGGTGACCGGGTGGCGGTGCTCCTGCCGCCGCACTGGCGTACCGCCGCGGTGCTGCTCGGGGCCTGGTCGGTCGGGTTGACGGTCTCGTTCCGGCCCCGCGCGCTGGCCGGGCTGCCGGTGCTGGAACCGGGCGCGGACCGGCCGTACGACGCGGTGTTCGTGACCCCGGAGCGCCTCGACGACTGGCTGGAGGACGTGCCCGAGGGGACGCACCGCTACCTGGTGGGCACCGGGCCGGGCCTGCTCGCCGAGGTGGCGCCGGGCTGGCTGGACTGGTCCGCCGAGGTGCTGCGGCACCCGACCGACCCGCCGGACTACACAGCCGTCGACCCGTCCGACCCGGCCACGCCGGACGGCACCAGCTTCGGCGCGTGGCGCCGCCTGGCCGCCGAGATCGCCACCCAGCTCGACCTGCGCCCGGGCGACCGCCTGGTGATCGACCCGACCGAGGACGAGCAGCCCCTGAAGTGGCTCCTGGCCCCCTTGTCCGCCCGAGCCACGATCTTGATCCACGCCAACCCCAACCCCACCCCCTCGCCGCCGTCTCGCTGATCTTGCAGTCGCGGCCCTCTCGGTGCCGGATTTGTGGCTCTTGCCGGGGCCACAACCGCAAGATCAACGGCGTGGGGGTGGAGGCGGAGCGAGTTGCGGCGTTCAGGCGTGCACCTTGGGGGCCCGTACCCGTTCGCCGGGCCATCCTCGGCGGCATGTCCCGTCGATCTTGGAGTTGTGGCACCTCGTGTAAGCCGCTAAGCGGGCATCTGAGGCGCCACAACTCCAAGAT
>NZ_RCVK01000142.1:0-25795 GCF_003667485.1 Micromonospora sp. BL1 | reverse complement strand
CGCCGTCCCGATCCCGGCGAAGAGCCGATGAGCGGCACCGGGCAGCACGGTGACAACCGGACCGGCAGCCCGGAGCGTCCATTCCCCGTGAGCGACGAGGAGCTGGAGCGGGCGCTGCGGGAGACGCTGACCCGCCGCGTCGCGACGTCCCGCCCGCTGTCCGCCGACCCGGCCGGGGAGATCCTGCGCCGGGCGCGGCGCACGGGCCGGCGGCGTACGCTCACCGGCCTGGCCCTGGCCGGGGTCGCCACCGTGTTCATCACCACCGGGGTGGCGCAGTTCAGCGCGTCGGGTGGCAACGGCGGCACGCCCACTGTGGTGCTCGGCGACCCGCCCGTCCTCTTCCCGTCCCCGGAGCCCTCCGGACCGTCCTCGATCACCCGTTTCGGGCCGGTCCGCGCCGAACTCGACCTGCTCGTCGGTGACCGGCTGGACACCAGCGGCGGCGAACGACGGCAGCTGCCCGGTGTGAGCGGCGTCGAACGGGCGCAGCGGATCCACGACCAGGAGGGCTGGCTGCTCACCTCGGCGGCCACCGTCGCCGGCCGTACCCTCTGGTGGGTGCCGGTCGGTGGCGCCGCGCCGCAGGTCATGCTCGCCGCCGCGGACGCGGTGGCGGTCTCCGCGGACGGCCGTCAGGTGGCCTGGCGGGACGGCACCGACGTGATCGCCGCCGGTGTGGTCGCCGGCCAGCTCATCGCGCCGGTCCGGACCGCCGCGCCGGACGGCGCCGTGCCGGTCGGCTTCGCCGGCGACTCCGTGCTGATCCAGCAGCCCGGCGACGGCGGGATGAGCGTCTGGGACCGCGCGCTGGGCGGGCAGCCGGGACCGGTGAACCCGGACGTACGCGCGATCTACGGCACCCGGCCCGACGGCCGGGTGGTGGCCCTGGTCGCCGCCGGCCGGGATCAGCAGCGCTGCCTCGCCCTGCTCGACCCGGCCCGGGACCTCGCCCCGGTGCGTACCGGATGCGGCCTGAAGCTGGCCACCGACGGACTCGGCGCCGTCTCCTCCGACGGCCGGTGGCTGCTCGCGAACGGCACCTCGCGCACCGCCCTCCTGGTGGACCTGGCCGACCCGGCCAGCCCGGTCACCCACCCGGCCGGCCCGGTGCTGGCCGCCGGCGTGGCCTGGACCCGGGGCGGCGTGGCGCTGCACGTGGACGCGAGCGGCGGGCTGGTCCGGGTCAAGCCGGAGCGGGTGCTGGCCGGTGACCGGCCCACGGCCGCGAAGGTCGAAGGGCTGGCGCCGGAGGACCACCCGGTGGTGGTGGCCGACGTCCCCGCGGTGCCCGAGGGGGCGTAGCGTCGGGCGGGTGAGCGTCCCCGCCCGCATCGACCTGCACACCCACTCCACCGCCAGCGACGGCACCCTGACGCCCGCCGAACTGGTCCGGGCCGCCGCCGGCGCGGGACTCGACGTGGTGGCACTCACCGACCACGACACCACGGCGGGCTGGGCGCCCGCCGTCGCCGCCCTGCCGCCCGGCCTCACCCTGATCCGCGGCGCGGAGATCTCCTGCCGCTGGTTCGGTGCCGAGCCGGCGATCCCGCTGCACCTCCTCGCCTACCTGTTCGACCCGGCCGAGCCGCACCTGGCCGCGGAACTGGCCCGGGTCCGCCGGGCCCGCGAGGAACGCGGCGAGCGCATCGTCCGGCTGCTCCAGGCCGACGGCGTCCCGGTGAGCTGGACGGAGATCCTGGCCGGCGCGGGCGGCGGCACCGTCGGCCGCCCGCACATCGCGCAGGCGCTGATCCGGGCCGGTCTGGTCGCCACCACCACCGAGGCGTTCGGGCCGGACTGGCTCGGCGAGCGGTACCGGCTGCCGAAGGACGACATCGAGGTGTTCCAGGCGGTGGCGCTGGTGCGGGCGGCCGGCGGCGTGCCCGTCTTCGCCCACCCGAAGGCCAGCCGGCGCGGCCGGATCGTGCCGGACGAGCTGATCGCGGACCTGGCGGCGGCCGGCCTGGCCGGGCTGGAGGCCGACCACGAGGACCACGACCCGGCCGAGCGGGAGCACGTCCGCGGGCTCGCCGCCGACCTGGGACTGCTGGTCACCGGATCCTCCGACTTCCACGGCACGCACAAGACCGTCCGGCTCGGCGCGTACACCACCGGGCCCGAGGCGTACGAGCGGATCGTCGCGCTGGCCCGCGGGGTGACCCCTGTCGCTTCGAGCTGAAGCGCTCCGGCGGCACGGCTACCGTGTGCGCGTGGATCTCAAGCTCTTCGGCGAGGTCTTCGTGACCCTGCTGGTGATCGTCGACCCGCCCGGAATGATGCCCATCTTCCTCGCGCTGACCGGGCCGCTGCCCGCGCGCGACCGGAACCGGGCCGCCTGGCAGGCCGTGGCGCTGGCGCTCGGGGTCATCGTGATCTTCGCGGTGGCGGGGCAGACGATCCTGGCGTACCTGCACGTCGACCTGCCCGCGCTCCAGGCCGCCGGCGGTCTGCTGCTGATCCTGGTCGCGCTGGAGCTGCTGACCGGCAAGGCGGACGACCCGAGCCAGCAGGTCACCTCCAACATCGCGCTGGTGCCGCTGGGCACCCCGCTGCTGGCCGGACCGGGCGCCATCGTGGCCACCATGCTGTTCGTGCAGCAGGCCGGCGGTCCCGTCGACTACCTCGCCATCGCGCTGGCGATCGTCGCGGTGATGGTGACGGTCTGGGTGGTGCTGCGCTTCTCCGGCGGGATCGTCAAGGTGCTGCGCCCCGGCGGCATCGAGGTGCTGACCCGGATCGCCGGCCTGCTGCTGGCCGCCATCGCCGTGCAGCTCATCGCCGACGCGATCGCCGCGTTCGTGACCCAGTACCTCAACAACGCCTGAGCGCTTCGTCCGCTGTCGTACCGGGGTGGCAGGATCTCAGGGGTGCGACGACCGTCAGCAGCCGGCCCGACCGGCTCCCGGGCTCCCCGACCCCGCGCCGAGCAGTCCGAGCAGCTCGGCTTCGAGGGCATGCCGGAACGCCTGTTCGTCTGCACCCCGAGCAAACTCGGCACGTACGCGGACTGCCCCCGCCGCTACCGCTACGCCTACGTGGACCGGCCCGCGCCGCCGAAAGGCCCGCCGTGGGCGCACAACTCGCTCGGCGCGAGCGTCCACACCGCGCTGAAGAACTGGTACGCGCTGGCCGCCGACCGCCGCCGCCCCGAGGTGCTCGGCACGCTGCTCAAGGGCACCTGGGTCCGTGAGGGCTACCGCGACGACGAGCAGGAGCGCGACGTCTTCCGGCGGGCGCTGACCTGGCTGGAGAGCTACGTGGCGGGCCTCGACCCGGCCGACGAGCCGGTCGGCGTGGAACGGGTCGTCGCGGTCAAGACCGCTGTGCTCGCGTTCAACGGCCGCACCGACCGGATCGACTCGCGTCCCGGCCCGGACGGGCGGCCCGAGCTGGTCATCGTCGACTACAAGACCGGCCGCACCGGGCTCGACGCCGACGACGCGCGCGGCTCGCAGGCGCTCGCGCTCTACGCGTACGCGGCCGAGCGGGTGTTCCGCAAGCCGTGCCGCCGGGTCGAGCTGCACCACCTGCCCACCGGCACCGTCGCCGCCCACGAGCACACGCCGGAGTCCCTGCACCGGCAGCTCACCCGCGCGGAGGACACCGCCCGCGACATCATGGCCGCCGAACGCGCCGTGGCCGACGGCGCCGACCCTGACACGGCGTTCCCCACCGAGCCGGGGCCGCGGTGCGGCTGGTGCGACTACCGGCGTACCTGCCCGACCGGCGCGCAGACCCCGGGCAAGGAGCCCTGGTCCGCGGTCGAGCGGTTCGCCGGACCGGAGTGAGTGCGCGGCGGCGTCAGGCCGCGGTCAGACGGGCGGCGCGTTCCTTAGCGGCCTGCTGCAACGGGCCCTCCCGGTAGCGCCGGGGCACCGCCGCCAGCGCCAGCCGCAGCGCCCGCGCGCTCAGGTCCGCCGACAGGGCGGTGGTGGGCAGGCCCAGCCCGCCGTAGAGCCGCAACGCCCACGGCGGCAGCATCCCCAGCGCGGTGGCGGCGATCCCGAAGTACGCCCAGCGCGGCGGCCCCAGGTTCAGGCCGACCCGCGCCGGCAGGCTGACCTTCCACGGGATCGGCGGCGCGGTCAGGAACACCGCGGTCTCGGCCGCCTCCCGGGTCATCCGCAACTGCGGGCGTACGTCCCGGTAGTAGTCGGCCACCTCGGCGGCGGTACCCGGTACGTCGTCCGGGTCCAGCCCGACCAGGGCCGCCGACCGGCGCTGCTCGGTGTAGTAGCCGTCCACCTCGTCGTCGGTGAGCGCCAGGCCGGCCCGCCGTGCGGTGCTCACGAACGACTCGACCTCGGTCACGTGCACCCAGCGCAGCAGCTCCGGATCGTCGACGCGGAACTCCTCACCGGTGACCGGGTCGGTGGCGCGCATCCGGGCGTGCCGCGTACGCAGCCGTCGCCCGGCCGTCTCCGCCTCGGCCGTCGTGCCGTAGATCGTCGTTGCCACGTACGTCGCCGTGCGGACCAGCCGGCCCCAGGCGTCGGTGCGGTAGTTGCTGTTCTGCGCGACGCCGGCCATCGCGCGCGGGTGCAGCGCCTGGAGGTAGAGCGAGCGCAGGCCGGCGACGATCAGGATCGGTTCCTCGTGCACCTTCCACGTGACCGATCCCGGACCGAAGAGGCCGAGGTCTTCGGTGTCCACCGATCAAGAGTGCCACGCGCCGTCGCCGGGCGTCCCGGTGCGGCGGTCGGTCGACGGTGCGGCGGTCAGTCGTCGGCGGAGCGGCGGGACTGGCAGGACGGGCAGAGGCCCCAGAAGGTCACTTCCGCCTCGTCCAGCTCGAAGCCGTGCGCCACGTTCGGGTCCAGGCAGGGGGCGCTGCCGACCGCGCAGTCCACGTCGGCGATCTCACCGCAGCCCCGGCACACCACGTGGTGGTGGTTGTCGCCGACCCGGGCCTCGTACCGCGCGGGACTGCCGGCCGGCTCGATCCGGCGGGACAGCCCGGCCCGGGACAGGGCACCGAGCACGTCGTAGACGGCCTGGGTGGAGACCGAGTCGATCCGCTGGCGGACCCGCCGGGTGATCTCGTCGACCTCCAGGTGACCGCCGGCGGCGAGCACGTCCAGCACGGCGAGACGCGGCCGGGTGACCCGTAGGCCCCTCGACCGGAGCAGCTCCTCACCTGTGGACATGGATCCATGACAGCACGGGGCAGACGGGCCGACAAGCGAGCGTTGTCCACCCGTGGCCGGGGCCACAGGTGAACCGGCGGCGCCGCGCTCGCGTGTATCGAGGCAGACGGCGTCACGCCGTACGCTGAGCGCGCCAAACCACCCACTCGCCGGAGGTGTCGGTGTTCAGGGAAATCAACGGTCTGCCCGTCCATGTGCTCGTCATCCACGCGGCGGTGGTGCTGGTGCCGCTGCTGGCACTGCTCGCCGTCGGGTACGGGGTGCTGCCCCGCTGGCGGCCCCGCCTCGGCTGGGCGGTCGCGGCGCTCGCCGTGGTCACCCCGATCGTCGCCTGGGTGGCGACCGAGTCCGGCGAGGAGCTGGAGGAGGCCCTGCGCGCGAAGGGCTACCCGCCGGACCGGCTCCAGCAGATCAGCGAGCACGCCGAGTACGGCGACACGCTGTTCTGGTTCGCGCTCGGGCTCGGCGTCGCCGCGCTGCTGCTCGTGCTGTCGACGAGCCGCCTCGTCGCGGGCCGGAACCTGCCCCGCTGGCTCCCGATCGTGCTCACCGTCGTGGTGGCGGTGCTCGCGGTCTTCGCGCTCGTGTACGTGTACTGGACCGGGGACAGCGGCGCCAAGATGGTGTGGGACGGCGTCGTCTGACTCAGAACAGCACCCGCGAGCAGAGCAGGCAGGTGAGCAGCACCAGCACCACGGCGACGACCGCCCCGATGCCGTAGGTGAGGCGCTGCGCGCGCTGCTCCGCCTGGTCCATCGCGGCCATGTCCTGCGGCGGGAGCCGGCGGGGCGGTGACGGCTGCACGTGTACCGGTGGCCGCCAGCCGGGCGGCGGCGGCGTGCTCGGCGGCGGGCCCGCGTATCCCGAGGGCGGCGGGCCACCAGCGGGCGCGCCGCCCCCGAACTGCGGGCCACCACCGGGCGGGCCGGCACCGGGCGCGCCCGGCCACGCGCCGCCGGCCACCGTCCAGCCGCCTGCTGCCTCCGGCCGGGCCCACGGGCTCTCGGTGGCCGCCTCACGTGACCACGGGCTGGCGCTCCCGGCCGCCTCGGGGTTGTCGGCGGCTGCTCCGGCCGTCTCGACGCCCTCGGTGACGGCCCGCTCCGCGGGGAGGGAGGACGGTTCCACCGGGAGGGCGGTCGGCTCTGCTGTGAGAGCGGTCGGCTCCGCCGGGAGGGCGGCCGGCTCGGGCTGCCCGGCGGCCCCGGCCGAGTCGGCGGTGCGGTCCGGCTCGGCGGTGCGGTCCGACTCATGTGCTCCGCCTGCGTCACCGGCGTCACCGGCGTCACCGCCGTCACGCACGTCACGCACGTCACGAGCGTCACGGGCATCACGGGCATCACGGGCATCACGGGCATCACGGGCGTCACCCGGCCGAGGTCCGGGACCGGCCGGGTGGACGTCCGCGCTGTCCGCACCGCCCCGGGGGGCCGCCCCGGGGGCGTTCTCCCCGGCTGTGGCCGGTTGCTCCGGGCGTCGCCAGGTCTCGTCGTCGGGGCTGCCACCGCTCGGCGTCGTCACGCCGTCCGACGCTACCAACGCCCCGGCCGGTCGGCCGCCCGACGCGTCGATCACCGCCACCCCGGCCCCTCGCGCCCGGTGGGTGGCGGTCCGGCGGCTTCCGGACCGGTACGGCTTGGCTCGGGTCGATCCGGCCCGGTCCCGGGGATCGAGCCGGCGGCCCGTCCGGCGGTATCGTTGCTGCTCGTGACCGACCCCGCCATCCGGGCACCGCGCGACGACGACGACCGCGTGGTCGACCTCAGCGACGACTTCGTGGTGCTGCCCGAACAGACCAGCGACGACACCGACCGCGGCTGGGGCGAGCGCCCCGGCGGCAACGACGACTGGCTGCTCGCCGAGCGCCCTCCGCACTGGGGCTGATCGCGCCCCAGTGGCCCGATCGCGCCGCAGTGGCCCGATCGGCGCCGCAGTGGCCCGATCGCGCCGAAGCGGACCGTCGAGGGTCGATGGCGCCGCGCCGAGGCCTCCCGCTGTGCTCACGTCAGCCGCGTACCACCACGGCGAAGCGACTGCCCTCCGGCAACCCGACCGCCCGCCGGGCCTGCTCCGGCGGCAGCGCCAGGTAGAGCGCCGAGGAGCCGTCGACCGCTCCGGCGGCGCCGACCACGTCGAGCACCAACGCGCGCGGAGCCAGCAGCGTCGGGTCGGGCGAACCGTCGGCCGACACGACGAGCAGGTCGACCCGGGCACCCGGGCGCAGCACCGCGAGGGCGGCCGGCTCGGCCAGCCGGATCGGTACGCCCACCGCACCGGCCGGCAGGGCGCGGATGCCGCCGGACGGTGACGCGGTCGCCGGGGCGGACGGCAACGCGCGAGGTGGTGGGCAGGACGGCGGCGTCTGGAGCACCGCCGCGGCCAGCCCCAGCAGAACCGCGACGAGCGTCACCCGCAGCAGCGTCCGGCGCCGGGGCAGCCCGCGCCAGCGGACCGGCCGCAAGGTCGCCTCGCCATCCGTCACCGCTGCCTCCCGCCGCCGGCCAACCGTCCGACCCGCAGGCTAGGGCCGGCCCCCCGGCGCGCGCCGCCCCACCGCCCACCCCTGTGGATAACCCGCCGGCTTGTGGAAAACCGTTCCCCGGAAGGCCCGCCGTCACCAGCGCGGAGGTCCGGTGCGGCCGGGGCCGCCAGCTCGGGGAGCTTGCTGCTTCAGGACGAGCGGATGCAGCAATCTCCCCGAACTGGCGAGCAACCGCCGGCCGGTGCAGCAACCTCCCCGAGCCGGCGAGCATCCGCCGGCGGCCGGTGCAGCAACCTCCCCGAGCTGGCGAGCATCCGCCGCCGGCCGGTGCAGCGACCTCGCCGAGCCGGCGAGCATCCGCCGCGAACGGAACGTGGCCGCCGCCCCCGAGCGGGGACGGCCACGTGTCGCGCGAGAAGCGCGAGAGGCTGATTCAGGACGAGCTGGACGCCGCCGGGGCCTTGCTCGCACTCGACCCCGACCCGGAACCGGACGAGGAGGACGACCCGGACGAGGAGGACGACCCGGACGAGGAGGACGACGAGGACGAGGAGTCCGACGACGACGAGGACGAGGACGACTCGGACTTGGCCGGCTTGCTCGTGGCCGCGGTGCCGTTGTCGGAGCCGGACGAACGGGAGTCCGTGCGGTAGAAGCCGGAGCCCTTGAACACGATGCCCACCGAGTTGAAGAGCTTTCGCAGCCGCCCCTCACACGCCGGGCACTCGGTCAGCGGGTCGTCCGAGAAGGACTGCACCGCCTCGAGCTGGTGGCCGCACGCGGTGCAGGCGTACTGGTACGTGGGCACGTTCTCCTCCGGATCTTCGGCACGGCCTGTTGGCACTCCTGGTCTTCGAGTGCCAATGGTGCGTCATGACCCCCGGGTTCGTCCAGCGGAAGCGCCCGGGCCCACACCCGGGACCGCCACCAGTCCGTCCGCCGGAGTGATCACACAGTGCACCGGGCGGTCGTGCGGCAGGGCGGGCACCGCCTCGACCAGCTCGCCGTCGTGCAGCAGCGCCACGGTCGGCACGGTCGCGGGCACCCGGGCCAGCGCGCGGTCGTACGAGCCGCCGCCCCGGCCCAGCCGCAGGCCCCGGCGGTCCACCGCCACCGCCGGCACCACGACCAGGGCGGCCCCGGCCACTGCGGCACGCCCCCGGGGCGGCGCGGTCGGCTCGCGCAGACCCCGGCCGGCGGCGCGCAACGACTCCGGGCCGGTGTACGGGGCCCAGTCCAGGTCCAGGTCGTCGCGGAGCACCGGCAGCAGCAGCTCGGCGTCGGGCGGCAGCGCGGCGCGCAGCACGTCCGGCAGGTCGTCCCCGCCGGGCTCGGAGGCGACCGGCACGTACGCGCTCATCCTGGCCGGCCGCAGCCGGCGTACCAACGTCACCAGCTCGGCCTGGACGGCGGCCGCGGCCACCGCGCGGTCGGCCGCGGACAGCGACCGGCGCGCGGCGAGTAGCGCGATGCGCATCTCCCGCTTCGCATCGTGCGCTTCATCCGAAAATTCCGGCACGCAACACTCCTGACGCAACGCTTGCCTAATGGTCGCTCTGTGTCAGCATCGCACCAAGGGAGCGGAACTTCCGGGGGGAAGATTGACGCTACGCGGGCGGTTGACGGCGGCTTTCCTCGCGGTGGTCCTCGGCCCCGTCCTGCTCGGCGCGTTCTTCGTCGGGGTCACGCTCAGCGCCGTCGACCACAGCCGCGCCACCGAGCGGCTGGGTCTGGCCGCGGCCGGCGTCCGTACCTCGATCGACGCGCTCTGCCAGCAACTACGCGCGGCGGCCGACGCGGTCGCGCTGGTCGGCGACCCGGCCGCCCGCTCGCGCGCGGCCGACCAGGTGGTCGCCCGGGGCCTGGCCGCCGCCGTGCGGATGGCCGACGCCGCCGGCCGCACCACCTACGCCACGGCCGGCGGGCCGGCCGGGCGCTGGCAGGACTGCGCCGGCGCGCCCGCCACCGGAGTCGGGGCGCTCTCCGCCCAGGTCGGGCTCCGCGACCCGGCCGGCACCGACCTGGGCGCGGTCGCCGCCGCCCAGCCCGTCGACCGGGCCTTCGTGGCGCGGCTCGCCGCCGTGACCGGCGTCGGTGTCACCCTCCTCGACGACCCCGGCGGCATCACCCACACGACCGAGGCCCAGGGGGTACGCGCAGCGGTGCTGGCCGCCGCCGGCAAGGCGGACGGGAACCGGGTGACCGGCACCGGCGACGGCCGGTACGTGCGGCGGGTCGGTCCGTCTCCCGGTCAGCCGCTGCCGCTGGTGCTGTCGGTACCGGGGGAACGTGCGCCCGGCCTGTACGGGGCGCTGATCGCCGCGGTCGCGCTCGCCGCCCTGCTGGCAGTGCTCGCGGCCTGGCGGCTGGCCCGGGTGACCACCCGGCCGCTCGGTGAGCTGGCCGGCGCGGTGGACCGGGTGGCGCGCGGTGACCTGAGCGCCCGGGTGCCGGTGCGCAGCCGCGACGAGATCGGGCGGCTGGCCAGCGCGTTCAACCGGATGACCCGGGAGACCGGCACCTACGTGACGGCGCTGACCAGCAGCCGCGACCAGATCCGCAACCACCTCGCGGTGCTCGGCGACACGCTCGCCAGCACGCACGACCTGCAACGCATCCTGCGGGTGATCCTGGACAGCGCGATCGCCGCCACCGGCGCCCGGGCCGGCGCGGTGCTGCTGGTCGACGGCGACGGCGTCCTCGTCGGCCGGTGCGTGGAGGGACTGACCGGGCGCTGGCCGACGGGCGACCCGGCCGACCCGGCGACGCTGCGGGTGCCGGTCGGCGCCGGGGTGCTCGGCGCGGTGGCCGCCACCGGCGAACCGCTGCGCGGACGGTGGGCGTCGCCGGACACGGAGACCGGGGAGCCGTCCTGCGAGACGTACGTGGCGGTGCCGTTCGCCACCCCCGGCGCCGCCGAGCCGCGCGGCCCGGACCGGCCCGGCCACCCGCCCGCCGACGGCGAACCGCCCGGCTCGGCCTGCGCGGCCCTCGGCGTGCTCGTGCTCTACGACCGGCTCGGCGGGCACGAGTTCCACGACGACGACGTGGTGACGCTGCGGACGTTCGCCGGGCACGCCGCGGTCGCCGTGGAGAACGTCCGGGTGCACGAGGAGGCGCAGCGGCTCTCCCTCACCGACCCGCTCACCGGGCTGTGGAACTACCGCTACCTGCGGGAGTCGATCCGCCGCGAGGTGGAGCGGGCGAACCGGTTCGGCCGCATGCTCAGCGTGCTCGCGCTCGACCTGGACCGGTTCAAGAACGTCAACGACACCTGGGGGCACGCCGCCGGGGACGCCGTACTGGTCGAGTTCGCGCGCCGGGTACGCGGCGTGATCCGCGAGGTGGACCTGGCGTTCCGGCAGGGCGGCGAGGAGTTCGTGGTGCTGCTGCCGGAGACCGACGCCCGGGGCGCCACGATCGTCGCCGAGCGGCTCGGCGCGGTGGTACGCGACCAGCCGGTGGCGGTCGAGGGGAACGGCGACGAGCCGGTGCGGGTGCCGGTGACCGTCTCCATCGGCATCGCCGTCTACCCGGACCACGCCGCCGACGGCCAGCAGGTGCTCGACGCCGCCGACGACGCGTTGTACGCGGCGAAGGCCACCGGACGCGACGGCTACCGGCTCGCCCCGGCGCCCGATCCGGTGCCCACCCAGGAGATCCCGGTGGCGGCCGCCGGTGCCGGCCCACCGGACGGGCTGCCCCGGGCCGGCGCGGCGGACCCGGCGGGCACCGTCCAGGGCGGCGCGTCTTCCGGTCCTCACCCGCCGCGGCAGAGCCGTGGCCGATAGTCTCGCGACATGTCGGAGCACTCAGCGAACCCCTCAGCGGCCCCCGGCCGCTCCCGCGCGGTCAAGGCCGTGATCCCGGCCGCCGGCCTGGCCACCCGGTTCCTGCCGGCCACCAAGGCGGTTCCGAAGGAACTGCTGCCGGTCGTCGACCGGCCGGTGCTGCAGTACATCGTCGAGGAGGCCGCGCAGGCCGGCATCGACGACATCCTGCTGATCACCGGTCGCGGCAAGACCTCGATGGTGGACCACTTCGACCGCCGGCCGGACCTGGAGGAACGGCTCGCCAAGAAGCCCGAGCTGCTGGCCGAGGTCAAGCGCACCGAGGAACTGGCCGCGATCTACACGGTCCGCCAGCCGGAACAGCTCGGCCTCGGCCACGCCGTCGGGTACGCCGAGTCGCACGTCGGCGACGCGCCCTTCGCGGTGCTGCTCGGCGACGAGTTCGTCAAGCCGTCCGAGCCGCTGCTGCCGGCCATGCTGGAACTCCAGGCGCGCACCGGCGGTGTGGTGCTCGCGTTCTTCGAGGTCGACCCGGCCGAGACCAGCCGATACGGCATCGCGTCGGTCGAGCCGGCCGAGTCGGAATACGCCGACATCGCCGAGGTCGTCAAGGTCACCGGCATGGTGGAGAAGCCCAGCCCGGAGGACGCCCCCAGCAACCTCGCGGTCCTCGGCCGGTACGTCCTGCCCGGGAAGATCTTCGACGCGATCCGGCGTACCCAGCCGGGCAGCGGCGGCGAGATCCAGCTGACCGACGCGATGGAACTGCTGCGTACCGAGGGGGTGCCGGTGCACGCCATCGTCTACCGGGGCACCCGCTACGACACCGGCATGCCGCTCGGCTACCTCCAGACCGTGGTGCAGATCGCCGCCGAGCGGGAGGACCTGGGCGCCGAGTTCCGCAAGTGGCTGACCGAGTTCGTCAACAACGGCGACGAGACGGTCACCGCTGCGGTGCTCAACGGCATCCGTGACGCGTCCGGCGGTGCCGATACATGACCGCGACGGCCGACGCCGAGGCGGCCGCGAACGAGTTGACGCCGCTCGCCGACTACCTGGGCAGTGTGCTGCGCAGGTTACGAGCGCTGCCTCCACTCGACCTCGACCTGACCCAGGCGTACGGCAACGTGCTCGCCGAGGACGTGGTCGCCCCGCACTCGTACCCCGCCTTCGACCAGGCGGCGGTGGACGGGTACGCCGCGCGCTGGGAGGACATCTCCGGTGGGAGTCGGGGGCCGGGCTACGTCCCGGCCCCCTCCGGTATGCCCGGCGGCCGCAGCATCCGCCTCAACGTGGTCGGTGACTTGGGCGCTGCGAGCTGGCGGCCGGTGCGGCTCACCCCCGGCGCCTGCTTCTCGGTGGCGGCGGGCGCACCGCTGCCGATCGGCGCCGACGTGGTCGTCCCGGTGGAGTGGACCGACCAGGGCATGGCCGCCGTCGAGATCTTCCGCGCCCCCAAACGGGGGTACGGCCTGCGCCGCGCCGGGGACGAACTGGTCGCCGGCACGCTGCTCGCCCGCGCCGGCGCGTACGTCTCCCCGGCCCTGGTCGCGGTGTTCGCCGCCACCGGCATCGGGCACGTGGTGGTACGGCCCAGCCCGCGCGTGGTCATCGTGGCCACCGGCGACGAGTTGGTGGACGTGGGCCGGGGCAGCCAGCCCGGGCAGGTGGTGGACACCAACTCGCACGCGCTGACCGCGGCGGCGGCGGAGGCGGGCGCGCTCGCGTACCGGGTGGGGATCTGCGACGACGACCCGGAGGCGCTGCGCGGCCTGTTGGAGGACCAGACGCTGCGCGCCGATCTGATCATCACCACCGGCGGCACCGGCACCGGCCCCGGCGACATGGTCCGCCGCATCCTGTCCCGCCGCGACGGCGGCCGGGCCGGGCCGGTCACCTTCACAGAGGTGGCCCTCTATCCCGGAACGGCCCTCGGGTTCGGTACGGTCGGCGCCGAGGAGGTGCCGGTGGTGTGTCTTCCCGGTGAGCCCGGCGCGGCGCTGATCGGCTTCGAGGTGCTGGCCCGCCCGGCCATCCAGCTGCTGGCCGGCGCCGAGCCGGTGTTCCGGCCGAGCGTCCGCGCGCACCTGCTGGAGACGGTCTCGTCCCCGGTGGGGCTGCGCGAGTTCCGGCCGGCGCACGTGGCCGAGCGGCGCGGAGGCGGGTACACGGTGCAGCCGCTGGCCGGTGGTCCGTACACGCTCTCCGGCCTGGCCGAGGCGAACGGTCTGCTGGTGCTCGGCGAGCGGGTCACCACGGCGGCTGCGGGGTCTACCGTGGATGTGCTCCTGCTGGACCGGCGCCGGTGAGGTTCCGGCGGGCGCCGGGGTGGCCGGCGGTGCTGGTGGACGGTCCGGTGGTGCTGCGGCCGTACCGGCGTTCGGACGCCACCGCATGGTCGGAGATCCGGCGCGCGAACCGGGAGTGGCTGGCGCCGTGGGAGTCCCATGTGCCCGGTGGCTGGTACGAGACGAACTCGCCCGCCGCGTTCCGCCTGGTGCACGCCGACCAGCGCAAGTCCGCGCGTACCGGTGAGGGCATGCCGTTCGCGGTCTGCCTGCGCGAGAACGGGCAGGAGCGGCTGGTCGGTCACGTCAACATCGGCAGCATCGTGCGGCGGGCGTTCTGTTCCGGGTACGTGGGCTACTGGGTGGACTCCAGGGTGGCCGGTCGCGGCGTGATCCCGACCGCCGTGGCGCTCGCCGTGGACCACGCGTTCGGGCCGGGCGGCCTGCACCGGATCGAGGTGAACATCCGGCCGGAGAACATGCCGTCCCGCCGGGTGGTGGAGAAGCTCGGCTTCCGCGAGGAGGCCTATCACGTGCGCTACATGCACATCGACGGCGCGTGGCGCGACCACATCGGATACGCGATGACCGGCGAGGAAGTGGTCGCCGAGGGCGGACTGCTGGCGCGGTGGCACCGCGTACGTGACAACCGCCGCTGAGGCGAACGCCCGGCGCGGCGCACTGTGAACCGGGTCGGCGGCCCGTAACCTCAAGTAACTGCAAGCTGTGGCAAGCGCTGCCCGCCCGCACGAAGTGCGCCGTAAACGACGGTCGACGGAAGAAGTTGCGGCGGTGTGACGCTCGCCCCGAACTTTGGTGACGGGAGGGGTGAGGGTGCCCACGTCGGTGCTCCTCGCCGTCCTCGCCGCCGCCGGTCTGCTCGCCCTCGCTCCGGCGCTGGTCCGCCGGTACGACGCCACCGAGCGGCTGGTGGCGGAGCGGGCGCAGTCGACGGCGCGGGTGCTCCAGCGCCAGCGTCGACGGCGCACCGTGCCCGGGCGGCGACCGCTGCACCCTCCACGCTCCCTCGTCGTGACCCTCAGTGAAGATTCCGACACGGGCAGTCTCGCCCGCCCGGTCTCCGCGCCACCGCTGCGGCGTCGCTCCGGGCGGCTCCGGCCCGTCTCCGCGGTGCCGGCCCAGTCCCGCCGACGGCACCCGCCCCGGCGACGGCACACCCCGGCGATCTACCGCCGGCGCCGGGTGCTGGCCGCGCTGCTGCTGCTCAACCTGGTCGAGCTGGGCGGCGTGGTGCTCGTCGGACCCGGGTTCTGGATCAGCGTCTCGGTCACCGGCGCACTGCTCGTGGCGTACGTCGTACACCTGCGGCAGCGCGCCCTGGCCGAGCGCCGGCGGCGGCGCGCGGACGCCCGCGAGGCGGCCTGGTTGGCCGCCCGCCAGGCCGAGGTGCGCCGCGAGCAGGCCCGGCGCGCGGCGGCCCGCCGGGAGGCGCAGCGCCGGCTGGCCGCCCAGCGCGAGGCGGTCCGGCGTACGGCGATGGGGCTGGACCGTCCCGCGGACCTGCCGCCGGCCGCGAGCGGCGGTTCGGTGTCCTACCGGCGTGCGGGCGGCCTGCGCGGACGCCCCTACCAGTCCGGCCGGGGCGCCTGACCCCTCACCTGCCTCGCCGGTGCTGGGCTCGGTAGCGATCTTGGAAGAATTGGGCCCCTCCGGGGGCCGCTTTCTTCCAAGATCTACGTGGGCGGTGGGGCGGTTCGCGTCGCGGGGCCGCGACCTGTTAGCCTTGTCGCCGGCCCACCCGGTGAAAGCTGGGTGGGACCGACGCTGGTTCGCCAGCGGAGGGGCTGTGGCGCAGACCGGTAGCGCACCTCGTTCGCATCGAGGGGGTCAGGGGTTCAAATCCCCTCAGCTCCACCCAGTTCAAAGGCCGTCTCCCATCGATGGGAGACGGCCTTTTCCGATCTCGAACGGCAGCCGCCGGCATCAGTCGAACAGGTCGTCGAGCGCCTTCTGCTCGAGGTCGCGCCAGCGCTCGGCGTCCTTCAGCGCCTTGGCGATCTCCTTCTCGTCGAGGTGGTGCGCGCCCTCCTCGCGGATGCACGCCACGCTGAACGGCCCGCCGACCGACGGCGAGGTCCGCTCCAGCGCTTCCAGCACCCGCACCACGCCCACCACGCCGTACTCGACGGTGCGGGTGGTCATCCGGAAGTGGGACAGCAGCGCGCCGGCCTGCTGGGCCATGGGTGCGCCGGAGCCGATGGCGTGGAAACCCACATCCTCGTAGCGGCCGATGAGCCCGTTCGGGTTGATCTCCACGATCCACGGCCCGCCCTGGCTGTAACCGGCCGCGAGCAGGTACGCCGACACCCCGCCGCCACTGCCCTCGCCGGGCACGTCCGGAATGTAGTTCTCGTAGTGCTTCTTGAAGACGGGCAGGACGCGCTCCTGCAACTCGTCGCCGATGTCCGGTGCTTCGAGGATGGCGGTGGCCGAGTCCTGGAGAAGGGGGCGCAGGTCGTTGAGGACACCCCGCGCGCCGCTGCCGCCCCAGGCGGCGCAGTCGCCCAGCGGGTGCAGCTTCTGGGCGGGGAAACTCAGACCGCGATCGCTCTCGGTGATCTGGGAGTCCGCGCCGATCACCACCCCGTCTTTGCAGACAACGGCGAGTACGACGGTCATAAGGTCCTCCTGAGCAGGGGTGCGGGGTTGGGCGCGAGGTACCCGACGCCCCGCCTGCCTACACCCCGGCAGGTGTCGGCCCGCTCACTGCCCCGGACGGGAGGCCCTCTCAGCCCGCAGGTGGGGACTCTCGTACGGCAGCTAGGCCAACCACGTACCCACGTGGATGGCGAATCGCGTCGTGTGCCCGCACATTCGCGGCACGAGCATGGCGGCGCGGATGATCGTGTTGCTTGACGTTGTAGTGCTTGCAGAGGGCGGCGAGCGAGGGCAGCCGTTTCTCCAGTTGGAACGGCCATTCTGATCGCGTTGACCGCCGGGGGAGTGGAGCCGACCGCGAGACAACCCGGCTGTGGCGTTGGAATCTGCGCGAGGCGGGCATTCCTAGCTTCTCGTGAGCCGCGCAGCTCGGTGCATAGGGCTCGTCAGCGCCAATGCGGCGAGGGTGGCTCGACCACCACGAATCGTTCTGCGTTCCGCTGGCTGGCCAAAGATGTGAGGCTGTTGGTGGCGCTCCTGTCATCGTCTTCTTCGAAACAATTCACCTGATAGGGCTGAGGCATTCGACGAGCTGATGGTGTCGACCAAATGTTCGAAGGCGTTTAGGAATGAAAGCGGACCGTCGCGCCGCGCCCTCTCGTTCATGACGAACTGCTGAATCGCTGACCAGGTCTTCGGTGCCCTGTAGTGCAACGGCAGTATGGCTAGCCTCTCATCTACGATTCCCAGGGCGACTAGGTATGACACCGTTTGGTAGAAAGTGGCGACCTCTTGGGCATCGTCACGCACGGGCTCCGGAAGGTCGAGGAATGGTAGATCTTTATCCTGCTTCGGCAGCTCAGCCCACAGGTTCTCTTCTCGCCTGAGGAATTCGGCAGTGCGCACCTTCCACAAAAATTCTACCGCCACGGGGAGTTGATTAGCATGCCTAGAAATCCGGATTTGCTGAAGGGCGATTACGGACGAGAGGCACAAAGCTATGAGAGATGCTATGAAGGCAGCCACGTTGAGGGCAGTCGATGTATCCATGTAATACACCTTGCCATCTCCAGCAACGACTTCCAACCCTCAGCGCTGCGAGGGCTGTGTTGTCGACGCACTCGTCTTGAAGGGGGCGGCCGGAACTCCAAGGGAGAGGCCGCGAGCTCCGGTCGCAGCGCATGGGTGCTTGTGTGCCGCACCGGTGCGTGGGCAGGCTCAGGAGGGAGCGCTCTGTTTTAGGCTCTGCTTCGATGTGTGGGCAGCAGTTCCTTCTCGCGCGAGGTCAGTCAGTCCTTTTCAGTAGATGGTTGGTTGACCAGCGCTTCTGCGACGCCCTCGCAGGCGCTGCGTAGCTCCCCGAGCAGACCAGAAGGCACCTAGCCTGCATCGACGAGCCACCGAATCGAATCCTCAGCTCAACCAAGCCCTGAGGCCTTCTCCGCTAGTTGGAGAGGTGGCCTCGATCTTGTGAAGCAGAAAGGGCGGCAGTCCTCAGGAGTCGGTCCACGTGTCACGACCCCTTGTGTCGCCCTCAGTGGCGGACGAGCCGACCTGTGCGCCGAATTCGCTAGGGCGACGGCTCGTGGAAGTAGACGGTGGCCGACCACCAGTCACCGTCGGCAGTAATCTCGTTCTGTACGACGACGTCCTGGACCTCGATGCCCGGCCGCTGTTCGATGCTGTCGGCGATGCGGCGTAGCAACGCCGGGACACTGTCCTGTCCTGGACCCACTGGATTGGCCTGCGAGAAGTGCCTGATGGTCCACGACTCCGGTTCGGGCGGCATGGCGACAGTCTGCCAGTGCCCTCCGTCTCAGGTGACGGTCGCCGCGGTGAGGAAGAACGTGACCGCGTACGTGAACCGGCCCGCGTCGACGGCCTCGTCGAACTGGTCTTCGAACGCGCGGGCCTCGGCGGGTTCGAGTACGCCGCGCTGAGCCGCTGTGGCAGCCCAGCTGCGCAGGCCCAGCACGTTGTCGGCGGCGGCCGGGTTCCGAACCAGCAGCGTCCGGGGCTCGACGGTGACGTCGGCCAGGCCGAGCGTGGCGAGCATGCCGGCGTGCTGGTGGGCCAGAGTGCCGTTGCGGAGGAGGACGTCAGTCCGGAACCGCAACACACGTCGCGCCAGATCCTGGTCGGCGATGTCGAGCACCTGCGTGTCGTAGTCGGGGTCCGCGAGGACGATGCGGCCACCCAGCCGGACGACCCTGACGAGCTCCCCGATCGCGGCGTGGGGATTGGCGAGGTGTTGCACGGTGCGGTCGGACCAGGCGCCGTCGAAGGAGTCGTCGAGGAACGGCAGCCGGTGGGCGTCGGCGACGGCGCATCGCGTCAAGCCGCGCGCCTGCATGGCGGCAGCCATGGTGACGGCGCGGTCCACGGTCACCACGCAGGCGTCGTGTTCGTCTCGGAGTCGGACCGCGCTCGCCCCGGTGCCCGCACCGACCTCGACGTAGCGCCGGCCGGGCACCGGATGGAGCAGTTCGCGGACCCGATGCTGATACGCCTGGTAGAAGGGCTCGTCGGTGAGGCGATCGAGCACGCCGACCCACGAGTCCGGGTCTGACTGCCGGTCGACGTCGGTGAATCCGTGCACGATCTGGAGCCTATTGCGCCGCCGTCGGCTCCTGCGGCAACGGCGTGGGGTGCATCGTGAGGTGGATCAGCCCGTGCTCCTCGTGCACCGTGCGGCCCAGGACTCTGCGCTATCTCGCCTCGGTGAACAGGCCGGCGTAGCGGTTCAGGTACAGCGGCCAGCCCTCATCGTGGCCGACGCCGTCACGAACCGACTCCCAGCCCGGACCGTGCCGGTCCAGGTTGCGGTGCTCCAACTCGACCCGGGTCCGCCCCGGTGTCTCGGCGACGAACCGGACCTCGACCTCGCTGGCGTTCTCCAGATCCTGTTCGAGCTGCCATGCCGGGCTGATGTCCCAGCTGAAGACGAGCCGGTCCGGCGGCTCGAAGACGAGGATCCGGGCCCAGGCGCACTCGCTGCCGTCCTCGGCGCGGTCGTAGATGTGTCCACCGACCTTCGGCTCGAACACCGTCTCCGCGATCGGCGACGACAGCAGGTTGTGCTCCTTCGGCTTGAAGTCGCCGAACCGCTCCGTGAACACCGCGAAGGCGCGCTCGACCGGCGCGTCGACCACGATCTGCCGCCGTACCACCGCATCCGTTCCACTCATGATTCCTCCTCGTCAGGGCGCTCGGCGACGTCCTTGAAGTCGTCCAACGCGCGGCTCCAGTAGGTGTCGAGCTGATCTCGTAGGGCGGCCACGCCGGCGGGATTGAGCCGGTAGACACGCTTCGTGCCCGCCGTGCGGTCCGTCACGAGGCCGGCGTCCTTCAGCACTCGCAGATGCTGCGACACCGCCGGCCGGCTGACCGGCAGCACCGCGGCCAGCTCGCCGACCGCCCGCGGCTGCTCCGCGAGACACGCGATGATCGCCCGCCGCGTCGGGTCGCCCAGGGCGTCCCACCCGTCCTCGGTTCGGTAAGTGCCCACGAACGGTAAGCTACGGCTTACCACCGACCTTCGTCAAGCCTGAGAAGCAGGTCACTGTTGCCACAGGAACGCCGCCGTCGAGCACGGCCGGCAGCGGAATCCGTACCCGCAGCCACCGCCACCGAAGTTGAAGCCGGTGCGGTGATCGTGGCCCTCCTCAAGCTGGACGACGAACGACATGGGCAGGGCACAGGCGGGACAGGTGGGCGTCTGGTCGAGCTGGAGCCACGCCGGCAGTCCGCCGAGTTGCCCGAGGACGTCTCGCAGCGGTCGGCCCGACTCACCGCGCCAGCGTTCGCGCGCCTCGTCGTAGCCGTCGGAGTCCCGCATCGGCACGTACGTGACGGCGGACGTCTCGGCCGCCAGGACGGTGTCGCCCGAGGGCACGGCAGGCGGAGCCAGCTCCCCGGAAGGGAAGAGGAACGCGCGATTGCCGCCGGCGGTCGCATCCCACTCGTCGCAGAGGCCCGGATCGTTCTGGCACATGAAGATCGACAAGAGCCCGTTGTCGGCCGTGTCGATGTCGTCGAGCCGGACCTGGGCCAGGAACTGCATCGGTCCGTCGCACTCGTCGCACACCGGCCAGTCGAAGCCCGCGGGTACGAGCGGAACACCGCCGGTACGTGTGCCGGGAGCGTCCGGCGCCGTGTCACCGTTGTAGATCATCAGAACCGTCACGCGGCGCAGCATAGGGGAGCGCGGATGCGCTGGGGTCCGTCCGGCAGCCGGCCCGCAGCCGGGCGGCCGATTGGAGTCACGTCCGTTGGTAGCCTGACGCGTCCGTACGACAGATGGAGTCTGCCCGGTGCTCAGGATGGTGCTACGGAGGCTGGGCGCGGCGGGCGCGGTCTGCGTGGTGGCCGCGTGCGGACCCTCTACTGCTGATCCAGCGGATCGTTCGGCGGGCGAAGCCGTCCCCTCCACGGCCGAGGCGACCGGCACGCCCACCACCCGGAAGCTTCCGGCGACCGGCGGCGCCGGCTACTCCGCGTCGCTGTCGGCGCGGCTGGTGACCACGGACGCGCTGCCACCGGGGTTCACAGTGGACATCGCGACGGTCCTGGCCCCGGATGCGGGCCGGCAGCGCCCCGGCCCCGAGGTGCCCTGTGCGGACATGATTCCGCTGTTGTCGGCCAAGCGGCTGACCGGTACTCCGTCGGCGATGGCCGCTGCCACAGTCAGCTCCGCCGAGGGCCCCGACTACCCGTGGGTGGCGAACGAAGTGCTCAGGACGTACGCCGACGACGGCGCCCGAAGGGCGATGGCGGACCTGCGGACGCTCATCGGCCGGTGCCCTGCCGTCGCGTCACCGCGCCAGGACGGAGGCAGCTACCGTTTCGCGGTGGTGCCGGGGCCGCGACTGGGCGACGAGAGCATGCGCGTCGACTCCAGCACGATTTCCGGTTCGACCACGCTGGAATGGGACAGCATCCTCGTCCGGACCGGCACCACCCTGGTGACCGTTCATGAGCAGGGCAACGAGCCCGGCGGCGACGACCACCTCACCCGACTCGCCGAAGCCGCGCTCCGCAGCCACCAGACGACGGGACCCTGACCGTCCTTTGGCGGTCGGCGGCAGCTCACCGCGTCGCTCCGCCGAACCACCTGGTGAGAGCGTCGTCCAGCGTCCGCTGGTCGTCACCGGTCCAGACCACGTGCCCGTCCGGCCGCAACAGCACCGCCGGCATGTCCAGCTCGTCGCCGGTGCCGGCGACGAGCCCGACCCGGTCGGCCCAGCCGTCCACCGACAGCTTCCCGGTCCCGTCGAGCAACAACCCGCCGCCGGTACGCATCAGCTCGTACAGGCGTCCCTGCGGCAGCGGTACGTCGCGCAGCCGCCGCCCGAGCAGGGCGTGCCCCTCGCCGACGTCGTACCGGACGCCGATCGCCGTGACCTTCTCGATCAGGAAGCGGTTGACCTCGTCGAAGTCCATGAGCTGCGTCAGCACCTCCCGCACGGCCTGCGGCCCGGGCTCGTTCGTGGTCAGCAGCATCTGCGCGCGCGTGTTGGTCAGCACGTCGGCGGCGACCGGCCGCCGCTCGGACTCGTAGGTGTCCAGCAGATCACCCGGCGCCCATCCGTTGACCGCCGCCGCCAGCTTCCAGCCCAGGTTGAACGCGTCCTGGATGCCCAGGTTGAGCCCCTGCCCGCCCAGCGGCGGGTGGACGTGCGCGGCGTCGCCGGCCAGGAACACCCGTCCGATCCGGTACCGCTCGGCCAGGCGGGTCGCGTCGCCGAAGCGCGACAGCCAGCGGGGGGAGTGCACGCCGAAGTCGGTGCCGGCGTACGCGGTCAGTTGCCGTTTGAAGTCGTCGAGCGTCGGCGGCACCGAAGTGACGTCGGCCGCCGGTACGACCACCCGGAACACGCCGGGCCTGCCGGACGGGCCGAGCCCGAACCGCTTCTCGGTGCGGCGTACCTCGGTCATGATCGTGGTGATCTCGTCCGGGGAGGCGGTCACCTCCATCTCGCCCAGCAGCGTGTCGACTGTCGACGGCTCGCCGGGGAATCCGACGCCGAGCAGCTTCCGGACGGTGCTGCGCCCGCCGTCGCAGCCGACCACGAACCGCGCCCGCAACGGCTCCGAGGGCTCGCCGTCGAGGTGGACCGTCACGCCGTCGTCGTCCTGCTCCAGCCCGGTCACCGCACGGCCGCGCCGGATCTCGGCGCCGACCTCGGCGGCGTGGTCGGCGAGCAGCCGGTCGGTGCGCGTCTGCGGGATGCCGAGCACGTACGGGTGGGCGGTGTCCAGATCGGCGGGCGCGGGCTTGTCGATGCCGGCGAAGAACCCCCGGATCGGGTGCTTGCCGCCGTTGTCGAGGAACCGCTCCAGCAGCCCGCGCTGGTCCATCACCTCGATGCTGCGGACGTGCAGGCCGAGCGAGCGCACGTACGGCGGCGGCTCGGCGTCCCGCTCCAGCACGAGCACGCCGACACCCTGAAGGCGCAGCTCGGCGGCCAGCATCATTCCGGTCGGTCCACCGCCGACCACGATCACGTCGAACACATCTTCCCCCGTGTCGAGTGTCAGGCGACCGTCCCCCTGAGCGGCACGACACCACCGGACAGGGAGCGGATGCGTGACACGAGCGCGGCGACGATCGGCCGCTGGTCGAATCGACCATATCCCCCGTGCCGGAACGCGCGGGCCTCGAAGAACAGGCAGGCGCGCAACTCGTCCACGTCGTCGCCGAGTTCGCCGGTCCGTTCCCACCGCTCCCGTACCGTCTGCGCGACGGCGGCGAGCGGCTCGAAGCCGTCCCGCAGTTCGTAGCCGTTGTACGTGTGCGCGAAGCTGAAGAACTCGCTGCCGCCGGCGCCGTCGTCGGGCACCCGTACCTGGTCCGTCATGGTCTGCTCCGGTGATCGGGTGGCCGACGCTACTACCGCCGGGCAATCCGGTCAGCCGCGGCGGAACGTGCGGCGGTAGGTGTCCGGCGGTACGCCCACGGTGCGCTGGAAGTGCCGGCGCAGTGTCGTCGCCGTACCCATGCCCGACGCCTCGGCGACGGCGTCGATGCTGTCGTCGGTGTTCTCCAGCAGCTCCTGTGCCCGCCGGATGCGCTGCGTCGCCAACCACTGCGAGGGCGTGGCGCCGGTCGCGGCGGTGAAGTGCCGGACCAGGTTGCGGGTGCTCATGGTCGCCTGGCGGGCGAGGTCGGCGACGGTGAGCGGGTGGTCCAGCCGCGCCATCGCCCAGGGGAGCAGCGCGGCGAGCGGGTGGTCCTCGCGGGCCGGGACGGGTGTGGTGACGTACTGGGCCTGGCCGCCCGCGCGGTGCGGCGGCACCACCAGGCGGCGGGCGACGGCGTTGGCGACTGTCGAGCCGTGGTCGCGGCGGATCAGGTGCAGGCACAGGTCGATCGCGGCGGCCTTGCCGGCTGAGGCGAGCACGTCGCCGTTGTCCACGTAGAGCACGTCCGGGTCGACCTGGACGCGCGGGTAGCGGGCGGCGAGCGCGTCGGTGTGCGCCCAGTGGGTGGTGGCGCGGAGCCCGTCGAGGATGCCGGCGGCGGCGAGCACGAACGCGCCGGTGCAGAACGAGACCATCCGGGCACCCGCCTCGTGGGCGGCGCGGACGGCGTCGACCAGGTCGGGCGGCGGCTCGGCGTCGGTGTGCTCGATCGCCGGGACGATCACCGTGTCGGCGCGGGCCAGGTGGTCCAGCCCGTGGTCGGGCGTGACGGCGAACCGGCCGACGCCGACCGGGCCGGGGCCGCAGACCACGAGGTCGTACCAGGGGTCGGCCAGGCCGGTCGAGTCGCGGACGAAGATCTCGCAGGCCGCCGCCAGCTCGAAGTGCAGCATCCCGTCGGTGGCGGCGAGCGCGATCAGAGTCATGTCCGAAACTGTACGGGCATTGGCGTTTGCGCCACTGTCCCGGCCCTCGGATCCCGGCGAGGATCAGTTCAGTCGATCTTCGAGGGAGAGCATCATGCAGGTGGCGGTGTTCGGGGCGTACGGGCACACCGGGCGGTTCGTGGTGGCGGAGCTGCGGGAGCGGGGTTACGAGCCGCTGCCGGTCGGGCGCGACGCGGGCAAGCTGTCGGCCGCGTTCCCGGGGGAGGAGCGCCGGGTGGCGTCGGTGGACGACCCGGCCTCGCTGGATCGGGCGCTGGCCGGGGCGGCGGCGGTGGTCAACTGCGCCGGTCCGTTCGCCTCGACCGCGGGTCCGCTGATCGAGGCCGCGGTGCGAGCGGGGATCCCCTACGTCGACGTGGCGGCCGAGATCGAGGCGAACCGGGACACGTTCGCCGACTACGCCGGGCGTGCCGGGGCCGCGGGCGTGGCGGTGGTGCCGGCCATGGCGTTCTTCGGCGGACTCGGCGACCTGCTGGTCACCGCCGCGATGGGGGACTGGACGGCGGCCGACGAGGCGCACGTCGCGTACGGGCTGAGCAGCTGGCACCCGACGGCCGGGACGGTCGCCTCCGGCGTCGTCTCGCGCGAGCGCCGCGCCGGTCGGCGGGTCCGCTTCACCGACGGGCGCCTGGTGTACGCCGACGGCGACCTGCCCCGGCTGGACTGGGAGTTCCCGGCGCCGCTCGGTGTCCGGCCGGTGCTCGGCGAGTTCACCATGGCCGACGTGGTGACGGTGCCGAGCCACCTGGACATCCCGGAGGTGTGCACGTACATGACCGTGGACGCGGCAGGGGACCTGGCCGCCGGGGACGAGCCGGTCGCTGTGGACGAGCGTGGCCGGTCCGCGCAGACGTTCACAGTCGACGTGGTGGTGCGCGCGGGTGACGTCCGGCGGCGGGTCGCGGCCCACGGGCAGGACATCTACGCGATCAGCGCGCCGCTGGCGGTCGAGGCGGTCCACCGGATCCTGACCGGGCGGACGCGGGCGACCGGTGTCGCCTCGGCCGGCCGGATCTTCGACGCGCCCGATTTCCTGCGCGCACTGTCGGCGCACCTCACCGTCGAGACGCCGCCGACCGCCTGACGTGCTTCCTGCATCCACGTCTGCCGATTGACAATGTTTAGATTCCAAACTTACTCTCGCGCTGGGCGGGTGCGCGCCCCGCCTTCCCCGTCCACGCGCCCCACCCCACCACGAAGGAACCACCATGTTCCGCTCTCCCCGTACCGCCCGATTGCGGGTCGGCCTGGTCGCCGCGACCGCCGCCACGCTCGTGACCGGCACCGCCGTGATGGCGACGAACGCCCAGGCGGCGGCCGGCTGCCGCGTCACCTACACGACCGCCAGCCAGTGGCCCGGCGGTTTCACCGCGAACGTCGACGTGACCAACCTCGGTGACCCCGTGAACGGCTGGAACCTGCGCTGGACGTTCCCGTCCGGCCAGCGGGTCACCCAGGCGTGGAGCGCCACGGTCACGTCCTCCGGCGCCGACGTCACCGCCACGAACGTCGGCTACAACGGCGCCATCGCCACCAACGGCAGCGTCTCGTTCGGCTTCAACGGCTCCTGGTCCGGCGCGAACACCGCGCCGAC
>NZ_RCVK01000144.1:0-26134 GCF_003667485.1 Micromonospora sp. BL1 | reverse complement strand
CTCCCCTGCCACCTTCCCCGCCCCCATAATCGACACCAGTTCGGGGAGGTGGTGCCATCCCACTCCATGATCAACACCAGCTCGGGGAAATGGTGACATCGGACCGTCTCGGATGCAGCCACCTCCCCGAACCGGTGTTGATCTTGGATGGGCGGCGCAGGTGAGCCGGTCACATCAGGGGGCGGCGGGTCACTGCGGAGCGAGGTCGAGCAGGAAGGTCGGGTAGTCCGGCTGCGGGCACGGGTCGCCCCGATGGCCGAGCCGCTCGTAGAACGGCGCCGCCCGCTCGTGGTGGGCCTGCCACTCCAGGTGCCGGGCCCGCCCGCCGGCCCAGTGGTGGACCGCGGTGAACAACGAACGGCCCACCCCGTCCCGGCGGCGGTCCGCCCGGACGTACAGGTCGTGCAGGCGTACGGTGCGGTGCGCATCGCCGGAACGCAGGTGCGGCCCGTGGTCCTGGGCGGCGGCGTACCCGATCAACCCGCCCCCGTCGGTGGCGCCGAGCAGCGCCCAGCGGGGATCGGCCAGCAGCGCGGCGAACCGGAGCCGGTGGGCCTCCGGCGGGTCGTCGCCGACGCCCATGTCCCGCAACATCGGCCACAGGTGCGGCCAGTCCGGTACGCGCAGGTCCCGCACAGTGATCGGCATCGGTTCAGGATGCGGGCGGGACAGCGGGGCGGCGACCGGGTTTCGCGCCATCTGCGGCTGCCCTGACGATCGGGGCCGAACCGAAGCAAGCTGGTAAAAGCGCAGGTCAGAGCCATCTGGCCACCCGAAGACGTGCGGCCGGAGCGGCAGCCGAGCACGTCGAAGGAGAGCCTCATGGCCGCACCCGTCGTCCGTTCCGTCACCGCCGACCAGACCGTCCTGCTGCCCGGGCAGTCGACCACCGTACGGGTCGACGCCTTCCACCCCGACTCGCGGCTGCTGACGCTCGCCGGCCGGGTCAGCGACCCCACCGGCGTCACCTGGGACAGCCCCATCCGGGTGGATCTGAGCGTCCCGCTGACCGTCCAGCTCGCCAGCGCCTCGCCGGGGGTGACCATCACACCCAGCGGCGCCGATCCGAGCCGCTTCACAGTCACCGTGCTGGCCGGCCGGGGCACGGTGACGCTGACCGCGACGGCGCGTGACGGCGCCGGCCGCACCGGCACGGGCACCACCACGCTGACCGTGCCGCTGCTGGTCGGGATGAGCGCCGAGAAGGGCGCCCGGACGCAACGGGCGGTGGCCGACTACCCGGGGATCCGCTACATGCGCGACTTCGGCACGGACGGCCCGGACGCGGACGCGCTGCCGGAGCTGCCCCCGCTCAACGCCGGGAAGTTCGCCGACGCGCCGTCGGCCGTCATGCACGTCAGCTGGAAGGACGACGTCGAGCAGCTGGCCGGCTGGCTCGACGGCGTGAACCGCCCGATCTACCTGACCTGGTACCACGAGCCGATGGGCGATGTGGCCCCGGCCACGTACCGGGCGACGGCGAGCCGGGTGACGCAGATCGTGGCGGCGCACCGCAACCGGCGGTGGGTGCTCGGGCACGGGCCGATCGTGACCCGCTACTGGCTCGACGAGGGGCGCGGCAACCCGGCCGACTGGGGTTACCCGGGCATGACCCACTACGGCGTGGACTGCTACTCCCGGGACACCGCCGCGTACTGGCCCGCCTCCCGGATGTTCGGGGTGGCCTTCGGCAAGGTGCGCGCCGCGTACCCGGGCATCCGGCTGCTGGTGCCCGAGTACGGGCTGAGCCGCACCGCCGCCGACACCACCGGCGCGGGCCGGGCGCGGACGATCCGCGAGCACGTCACCTGGCTGCGGCAGCAGAACGACGTGGACGCGATCGCGTACTGGAACAACTGGGCCGAGTTCGAGCTGGGTGACCCGCCGCTCGAGGCCACGGCCTGGCGCGATCTCCAGGTGGGCTCGGCATAGACTGGGCCCATGAGGCGTAGTCGGTGACCAGCGGGAGCGTGACGCACCCGGGCTACACCCACGGCTGCCTCGCCTACGACGACCCGGCCGTGCTGCGCGCGCTTGCGGTCGAGCAGGTCACCGCCGGCCTGGCCGCCGGTGAGCAGGTATGGGTGGTCTGTCCGGAGGATCGCGCCACTGTCACCGGCTGGCTGGCCTCGGTTCCCGGGGTCGACGCCGCGCGCCGGCGGGACGCGCTCCGGCTGGTTCCCGTCGGCGAGGCGTACCGGCACGACGAGGTGGTCGACCCGCAGCGACAGGTCCGGGCGTACGTGCGGGCCACCACCGAGGCGCTGACCGCCGGGCACACCGGCCTGCGGGTGCTGGCCGAGGCGACCAGCCTGGTCCGCACGACCGCCCAGCGGGACGCCTTCGCCCGCTACGAGCACCGCATCGACCACTGGATGCGACACCGGCCGATGTCGGCGATCTGCGCCTACGACCGCCGGCAACTGGACGACGCGGCGATCGCCGAGCTGGCCTGCCTGCACCCGGAGACCAACGCCGACGTGCTGTTCCGGCTGCACGCCGGCGGCGGCGACTCGGTGGTGGCGCTGGCCGGCGAGCTGGACCCGTCCAACCACCGGGACTTCGCCGCCGCGCTGGAGCGGGCCGACCCGCGGCCGGTGGCGGGACGGCTGGTGTTCGACGCCGCCGAGCTGCGGTTCGTCGACCACCGCAGCCTGCTGCACCTGCGGGACCATGCCCGCCGGCACGACGCCGTCGCGGTGCTGCGCACGCCGAGCCGCGCCCCGGCCCGGCTGGTCGACCTGCTCGGTCTGTCCGAGGTACGGGTGGAGGTCGTCCGATGAGGAGCGGCGCGGCCTCCGGCCACGTGGGCTACTTCCACGAGGCGTTCGTCTACGACTCCGACGAGGAGTTGCTGGCGGTGGCGCTGCCGTTCCTGCTGGACGGGGTCGCGGCCGGCGAGCCGACGGCGGTGAACCTGGACGAGCGCAACGCCGAGCTGGTGCGCCGGGCGCTGCCGCCGGGCGCCGAGGTCACGTTCCTGCCGGTCGGCGACGTCTACGCCCGGCCCAGCGTCGCGCTGCGCTCCTACCGGGAGCTGCTGGCCTCGTACGTGGCGGCGGGGGCGGCGCAGATTCGCATGGTCGGCGAGCTGCCTCCGGTGATGCTCGGCGCGACCTGGGACTGGTGGGCGCGCTACGAGTCGGCGATCAACCACGCCTACGACGACTTTCCGCTCTGGGGCATCTGCGCCTACGACCGGCGGGGCACGCCCGCGCACGTGCTCGCCGACGTGGCGCGTACCCATCCGCGGGTGGCGCGGCCGGACGGCGGGCACGAGCCGGCCGGTCTCTACACCGAGCCGACGAGCTACCTGACCGAGTTCCGTCCGGCGCCCGCTGATCCGGTGCAGCGGACCGTGCCGCTGGTCGAGCTGATCGATCCGACGCCGGCCCGCGCCCGCGCCGAGGTGCGCGCCGCCGACCGTGGCCTGCTCACGCCGGACGGCCTCGACGGCCTGGTCATCGCCGTCAGCGAGGTGGTGAGCAACGCGCTGCGCCACGGTGAGCCGCCGGTGTGCCTGCGGTTGTGGCGCGCGCCGGACCGGATGGTGGTGACCGTCCACGATCGGGGCAGCGGCCCCAAGGATCCGTACGCCGGGCTGCTGCCGGCGGGCGACGGTTCCGACGGCGGGCTGGGCCTGTGGATCAGCCACCAGAGTTGCGACCACGTGACGTACCACCGGGACGCGGGCGGCTTCACCATCCGCCTGACGGCGGGGAACCCGCACTTCCCGGTCTGACCGCGCCGCCGGTCGGCGGGCAGGGGGCGGGGCGAGCCCCGCGCGCGGACGCGGTACCGTAGCGCCTCATCGTGCCCTGCGGGGCGGTCATCCGCCGGCCTGGCGCTGGCGAACCGACGGAGGATGGCGCATGTCCAACGGTGCCGAGCCGTTCGCATCCCACGACGACCTGTCCGCGCGTCCGCGGTTCGATCCCGCGTTGCGCGGCTACGACAAACGTCAGGTGGACCGGTACGTCGAGCAGGTCGACGCCGAGGTGAGCGCGCTGACCGCCGCGCGGGACCGGGCGTACGCGCAGGTGCGCGACCTGACCGCGCAGGTGCAGCGGGCGCAGGCCGAGACGGTGGAGCTGCGCGACCGTCCGACTGCTGTGGACCGGGCGTCCTTCCGCGACCTCGGCCCGATGGTCGACCAGATCCTGGACCTGGCCGAGAAGCAGGCCGGCCAGATCACCGACTTGGCCACCCGGCGCGCGGAGGACGTCCAGGGGCAGGCGGAGAAGCTGCTCGCGGCGGCGCAGGAGCAGGCCGCGCGGGAGCGGCGTGAGCTGGACGAGGAGCTGTCCGCCCGCCGGGCCGAGCAGGAGCGGGTGGACGAGGAGCGGCGGGCCGCCGCGCAGGCGGAGCTGGCCGCCGTGCGGGAGCTGGCGGAGAAGCTTCGCGTCGAGGGCCAGGCCGTGCACGACCGGGCCCAGCAGGAGGCGAAGCGGATCACCGAGCAGAGCGCGCAGCAGGTCGAGCAGGCGCGCTCGGCGTCCGAGGCGCTGGTGAAGGCCGCGCGGACGCAGATCCAGCAGGAGGTCCAGGCCAACCGCAGCAAGGCCCAGCAGGAACTGGCCCAGTGGCAGGCCACGATGGCCAAGGAACTGGACGAGCGGCGGGCCGCCGCCGAGCAGGAGCTGGCCGACCGGGCCGCCGCCGCCGAGAAGGACATCGCCGCGCTGGTCGCCGAGGCGCAGCAGTACGCCAACGAGGTCCGGGAGCGGGCCGACGAGGAGACGGCGGCGCACCAGGAGCAGCTCGCCGGCGTGCAGCGGGAGATCCAGCAGCGGCAGGAGACGCTGACCGGGCTCAAGGCGGAGCTGGAGACGGCCGGCCGGCAGCTGGAGGACACCCGCCGGGAGATCGCCACCATCGAGCGGACCGGCGCGGAGCTGGAGGAGCGGCTGGTCGGCGTACGCCGGGACCTGGCCTCGGAGAGCAGGCGGCTCGACGAGGCGCGGCGCGCGGCGGACCTGGCCGAGCAGCACGCCAAGGAGACCCGGGCCCGGGTGCAGCGGGAGGCCAAGCGGGTCGCCGACCTGGCCGCGGCGGCGGTCATGGCGGCCGCTGCGGGCGGCGGGGAGACCGCCGAGTACCCGCAGGTGGCGACGCGTCCGGCGATCACCGTCCCGGCCGAGGTGGCGCCGCGGGCGGTGGACGGGCGGATCGAGCCGGACGCGATCGAGCCGGACCGGTCGGAGCCGCCTGCGGTGGAGCCGATCGTGGAGCGGCTGGACGGGCCGAGCTTCGACGCGTTCGCGGTCCGCACGCCGGCCCCGCGCGGGGTGCCCGAGGTGGAGAGCACGGGTACTGACAACGGCGTACCGGCTACCGCCTGAGCAACCGTCGCCGCCCGTCCGGGCCGGGCCGGCGGCGGCACCGCATCTTGCCCATCGACCTTGCTATATGCAAATATTTGGATCGATCTGCTGATGCGTCTCGATCTTTATTCGGGGGTTGACGGGTATGCGGAAGATTTCCTCGATCGGTGCCGCCGTCGTCCTGACCGTCGCCTCGGCGGGCGCCGTGGTGGCCGGTACGGCCGGACCGGCGAGCGCCGGGTGCAGCCACTCGCACTCCAACGTGGACAGCAAGTTCGGCCAGCTGTTCAACGCCACGAACGTCAACATCCGCACCGGACCGCACACCACCTGCGCCTCGCTGGGCTACGGGCAGCTCAGTCACACGGTCGACTTCCACTGCTTCGCCAGCGGCGACCGGGTCAGCGCGAACGGCCACACCACCTACACGTGGACGTACCTGCGGGACGTCACCACCGGTGTCTCCGGCTGGGTCGCCGACGCGCTGCTGGACAACCTCGGCGGCAACGTCGCCTGCTGACCGGGACCACCGGGAGGCCCTTCGGCGGGCAGAATGACCGGGCATGACCGGCCTGCACCCGCCCGTCGAGCCGTACGCCACCCACCGCGTCCCGGTCGGTGACGGCCACGTCCTGTACGTCGAGGAGGTCGGCCGGCCGGACGGCGTACCCGTGGTGTTCCTGCACGGCGGGCCCGGCGGCGGCCTGGTGCCGGTGGCCCGCCGGTTCTTCGACCCCGCCCGCCACCGGGCCGTGCTGTTCGACCAGCGCGGCGCCGGGCGCAGCACCCCGCACGGCGAGGTGCGCGCCAACACCACCTGGCACCTGGTGGCCGACCTGGAGACGATCCGGCAGCGGCTGGGCAGCGGCTCCTGGCTGGTGTTCGGCGGCTCGTGGGGCACCACGCTCGGCCTGGCGTACGCCCAGACGCACCCGGAGCGGGTGACCGGCCTGGTCCTGCGCGGCGTGCTGCTGCTGCGGCGCAGCGAGCGGGACTGGTTCTACCAGGGCGGGCTGCGCCGCCTCCAGCCCGAGGAGTGGGAGCGGTTCGTCGCGCCGGTCCCGCCGGACGAGCGCGACGACGTGCTGGCCGCGTACCACAGGCGGTTGCACGGCCCGGACGAGGCGCGGGCCCGGGAGTACGCGCGGGCCTGGGGACGGTGGGAGGCGGTCAACTCGTCGCTGCGGCCCGACCCGGAGCTGCTCGCCCACTTCACCGCCGACGACCAGGCGCTGCCGGTGGCCCGGATCCTGTCGCACTACGCGGTGCACGGCGGCTTCCTCGCCGAGGGCCAGTTGCTCGACGGCGTGGACCGCATCCGGCACCTGCCCGCAGTGATCGTCAACGGCCGCTACGACCTGTGCTGCCCGCCGGTGTCCGCGTACGACCTGGCCCGCCGGTGGCCGGAGGCGGCGCTGCGGATCGTGCCGGACGCCGGGCACTCCGCGGCCGAGCCGGGCGTGACCCGGGAGGTGCTGCGCGCCCTGGACGAGGTGACCGCGAGGGTCGGCTGACCGGCGCCGGACCTCCACCGGTCCGCGCCTGGTCATCCGGGAGCACCGCTGGCAGGATCGGCCGGGTGACGGGTGCGCTGTACGCGGTCAGTGACCTCCACGTGTCGTACGCGGAGAACCGCGCGGTGGTGGACGGCCTGCGGCCGGAGACGGCGGACGACTGGCTGATCGTGGCCGGCGACGTCGGCGAGGTCTTCGCCGACGTGGAACGGACGCTGCGGCTGCTGCGCGACCGGTTCGCGACTGTGGTGTGGGCGCCGGGCAACCACGAGCTGTGGACCCACCCCAACGACCCGGTGACGTTGCGCGGGGTGGCGCGTTACGACGCGCTGGTGGCGATGTGCCGTGAGCTGGGCGTGCTGACCCCGGAGGACGAGTACGCGGTGTGGCGGGGCGCGGGCGGGCCGGTCACCGTCGCGCCGCTGTTCGTGCTCTACGACTACTCGTTCCGCGCCCCCGGCACCACGACCAAGGAGGAGTCGCTGCGCGCGGCGTACGACGCCGGCGTGGTGTGCACCGACGAGATGCTGCTGCACCCCGACCCGTACCCGGACCGGGAGTCCTGGTGCGCGGCCAGGCTGGAGCAGACGCGGCGACGCCTGGAGGCCACCGACCCGGCGCTGCCCACGGTGCTGGTCACCCACTGGCCGCTGGTGCGCCAGCCGACCGAGGTGCTCTGGTTCCCGGAGTTCGCGCAGTGGTGCGGCACCGATCAGACCGCCGACTGGCACGTGCGCCACCGCGCCGCCGTCGCCGTCTACGGCCACCTGCACATCCCGCGCACCACCCACTACGACGGCGTGCGGTTCGAGGAGGTGTCGCTGGGTTACCCGCGCGAGTGGCGGCGCCGCGGCGGCGAGCCGGCGCCGATGAAGCGGATCCTCGGATGATCGGGGCGCTGCTGCCGGCCGGGGCGCTGGCCGTCGAGGCGTTCGCCGACGTGCCGGACGAGGCGCCGTACCCGGGCGAGGAGGACCTGGTCGCGCGCGCGGTCGCCGCGCGCCGCCAGGAGTTCGTCACGGCCCGCCGCTGCGCGCGGGAGGCGCTGGCCCGGCTCGGGTACGCCCCGGCGCCGATCCGCCCCGGTCCCCGCCGGGAGCCGGTCTGGCCGGCCGGCGTGGTGGGCAGCATCACCCACTGCACCGGCTACCGGGCGGCGGCGGTGGCGCCGGCCGGGGCGCTGGCCGGGCTGGGCATCGACGCGGAGCCGCACGAGCCGCTGCCCGACGGGGTGGCCGGGGTGGTCCTCACCGCGGGCGAGCCGGAACGGCTGGCCGCGCTGCGCGCCGCCGACCCGGCGACGCACTGGGACCGGCTGCTGTTCAGCGCCAAGGAGTCGGTCTACAAGGCGTGGTACCCGCTGACCGGGCGCTGGCTCGGCTTCGAGGAGGCGGAGCTGACCTTCGACCGGTCCGGCGGGTTCACCGCCCGCATCCTGGTCGACGGCACCCGCACCGACGGCGGCCCGCCGCTGGACGTCCTGGACGGCCGCTGGCTGGTCGCCGGCGGGCTGCTGCTCACCGCCGTGGCCGTGCCGCACCGACCCTGACCAGCGATACCGCGATTGTTCCGGTTTGCCCGGCCCGACCTGGGGTACGGCCGAAGGGGCCTGGACATTTCGCTGTAGGAGGACAGGTCCTGATGGAATCCAGCAAGCCCACCCAGATCGTCAAGGGTGTCGTCGAAGCCGCCGTCGAGAAGGTCGGCGACGCGCTGACTCCGGACGTGCCGGGCGCACCCGGCAGCGCGCCACCACCACTGGAGGAGCCGACCACGCCGCACGGGCCGCTGCCGCCCAAGGACGAGCAGGGCGCGCCGGACACCCGGACCCCGACCGGCGCCGAGACCGGCGTGCCGAAGATCGCCAAGGGGCAGCAGGGCGCGTACCTCACCACCGCCAACGGGCACCGGCTGCGCGACACCGACCACTCGCTCAAGGCCGGTCCGCGCGGCCCGGTCCTGCTCCAGGACCACCACCTGCGGGAGAAGATCACCCACTTCGACCACGAGCGGATCCCGGAGCGGGTGGTGCACGCCCGGGGCGCGGGCGCGCACGGCACGTTCGTGGCGTACGGCACCGCGGAGGAGGTGACCCGGGCCGGGTTCCTGAAGAAGGGCCGCGAGACGCCGGTCTTCGTCCGCTTCTCCACCGTGCTGGGCTCGCGCGGCTCGGCGGACACGGTCCGCGACACCCGCGGCTTCGCCACCAAGTTCTACACCGACGAGGGCACGTTCGACCTGGTCGCCAACAACATCCCGGTCTTCTTCATCCAGGACGCGATCAAGTTCCCGGACGTGATCCACGCCGGCAAGCCGCACCCGGACCGGGAGATCCCGCAGGCGCAGAGCGCGCACGACACGTTCTGGGACTTCGTCTCGCTGCACACCGAGGCGCAGCACCACACCATGTGGAACATGTCCGACCGGGGCATCCCGCGGTCCTACCGGACCATGGAGGGCTTCGGCGTGCACACGTTCCGCATGGTCGACGAGGCCGGTGCGACGGTGCTGGTCAAGTTCCACTGGAAGCCGAAGCTGGGCGTGCACTCCCTGACCTGGGAGGAGGCGCAGCTCATCGGCGGCATCGACCCGGACTACCACCGCCGCGACCTGTACGACGCGATCGAGGCCGGCGCGTTCCCGGAGTGGGAGCTGGGCATCCAGGTCTTCCCGGACACGCCGGAGGAGACGTTCGCCGGGATCGACCTGCTCGACCCGACGAAGATCGTGCCGGAGGAGCTGGCGCCGGTGCAGCCGATCGGCAAGCTCACCCTGAACAAGACGCCGCGCAACTTCTTCGCCGAGACCGAGCAGGTGGCGTTCCACGTCGGGCACCTGCCGCCGGGCATCGACGTGACGAACGACCCGCTGTTGCAGGGCCGCCTCTTCTCGTACGTGGACACGCAGCTCACCCGCCTCGGCGGGCCGAACTTCACCCAGATCCCGATCAACCGGCCGCATGCCGACGTCAACGACATGCTGCGCGACGGCTTCCACCAGCACGCGGTGCACGCGGGCGTGGCGCCGTACCGGCCGAACTCGCTCGACGGCGGCAACCCGTTCCCGGCCGGCGACCGGGAGCACGCGTTCGTGGACACGCCGGTGACGGTGGCCGAGGCGCCGAAGGTGCGCGCCTCGCCGGCCTCCTTCGACGACCACTACAGCCAGGTACGCCTGTTCTGGCAGAGCATGTCGCCGGTGGAGAAGGAGCACATCATCCGGGCGTACACGTTCGAGCTGGGCAAGTGCTACCACCAGGCGATCAAGGAGCGGCAGCTCCAGTGCCTGGCCAACGTCGACCCGGTGCTGTGCGAGCAGGTCGCGATCGGCCTGGGCCTGCCCGTGCCGCAGCCCACCGTGCCGCTGGCGGAGGTGCAGCCCAGCCCCGCGCTGTCCCAGGTCGGCCGGGAGTGGCCGGCCGACGGCCGGATGGTCGGCATCGTGGTCGACGCCCAGGGCGACATGGGCGACGTGCACGAGGTACGCCGGGCGGTGTTCGCCGCCGGCATGGTGCCGCTGCTGATCGCCGCGCACGGCGGCACCGTCGACGGTCTGCCGGTGCAGCGCACGTTCGCCACCGGCCGCTCGGTCGAGTTCGACGCGGTGCTGCTGGCGGGCGCGCCGGCCCCGGCGCCGGACGCGCTGCCGGCCCGCGACGCCAAGGCCGGCGCGCCGGGCTCCTCCACCGTCGACCCGCGGGTGCTCCTGCTGGTCGAGGAGGCGTGGCGGCACGCCAAGGTGATCGGCGCCTGGGGCGCGGGCGCCGAGGTGCTGCACCAGGCCGGCGTCACCGGCACGCCCGGTGTGGTCACCGGCGGTTCCGGGGCCGAGGTGCTCACGGAGGTGCAGCGGCTGATGGCGGCGCACCGGGTCTGGGAGAGGTTCCCGGCCTCGGTCGCCTGATCTCGTCCACGTGCGTGGGGCGGTCCCGGATCCGGGACCGCCCCACGTCCACGTTTGCCGCGGTCCCGCCCGGGAACGAGCAGTGGATGAACGGGCCTGTGGCCGACGAACCGGTCGGCGAGCTGGAACTGGTGCACACCTTCACCGGGGCGATGCCGACCGGGGTGAGCGTGTCGCACACCGGCCGGATCTTCGTCAACTTCCCGAAGTGGGGCGACGAGGTGCCGGCCACCGTCGTGGAGCTGCGCGACGGCCGTGAGGTGCCGTTCCCCGACCGGGACTGGAACGATCCGTCCGGCGACGACGACGCGGGCGCGTTCGTCTCGGTGCAGAGCATCGTGGTCGACCCGGCCGACCGTCTCTGGGTGCTCGACACCGGCAGCCCGATGTTCCAGCCGACGAAGCCGGGCGGGCCGAAGCTGGTCCGCGTCGACCTGGACACCGACTCCGTCGGACAGGTGATCACCTTCCCGGCCGACGTGGCGCTGCCCACGACGTACCTCAACGACGTCCGGTTCGACCTGCGCCGCGGCGAGGCGGGCATGGCCTACATCACCGACTCCTCCGACTCCGGTCCGAACGGTCTCATCGTGGTGGACCTCGCCACCGGGGAGTCCTGGCGCCGGCTGCACGAGCACCCGTCCACCAAGGCCGAACCGCTGTCGGCGTTCCGGCCGGTGGTGGAGGGGCGGCCGTTCCTGCAACGCCCGGCCGACGGGCCGGCGAAGCCGGTGTCGATGGGCGCGGACGGCATCGCGATCTCCGCCGACGGCGCCCGGCTGTACTACTGCCCGCTCGCCTCGCGCCGCTGGTACAGCGTGGCCACCGACGCGCTCGCCGACCGGTCGCTCGGCGACGACCAGGTGGCCGCCACGGTGGTGGACGAGGGCGACAAGGGCACCGGCTCCGACGGTCTGGAGACCGACGACTCCGGAGCGCTCTACCTGACCGCGTACGAGCACGACGCGGTGCTGCGACGCCGCCCGGACGGGGAGTTCGAGACGGTGGTGCACGATCCGCGCCTGCTCTGGCCGGACACCATGTCGGTAGCAGTCGACGGCCACCTCTACGTCACCGCGAACCAGCTGCACCGGCAGGCGACCTACCAGGGCGGACGGGATCTGCGGCGCAAGCCGTACGCGCTGTTCCGGGTGCCGATCGACGCCGGGCCGGTGCTGCTGCGCTGACCGAGGGCGCACGCCGCGTCACGTATCGAAGTGTGTCGTTGACGCCTTAGTTAATACTCTTTAATATTTGGGCCACCTCGAGGAAGACCCCCATCCGCCCCCGTCCCCCGGGAAGGCCCTCGATGCCCAGACCTCACCTCCGGCGGCGCCTGGCCGCCGGTGCGCTCGCGCTGGCCACCACCGCCGCGACGCTCACCCTCGCCCCGACCGCCGCCGAGGCCGCGGTACTGCCGAACAACTTCAAGAGCGTCGGCTACATGCCGTCCTGGAGCGGCAACGTCAACACCATCCAGTACGGCAAGCTCACCCACATCAACTACGCGTTCGTGCTCCCCAACGGCGACGGCAGCCTGCGCCCGGTGGAGAACCCGTCCAAGCTCTCCTCGCTCGTGTCGCTCGGGCACGCCAACAACGTCAAGGTCTCCATCGCCGTGGGCGGCTGGAACGACGGCGACGACTCCGCGTTCGAGGCGCTCGCCGCCAACTCCGGCTCGCGCAGCGCGTTCGTCAACAACCTGATCGCCTTCGTCGGCCAGTACAACCTCGACGGCGTGGACATGGACTGGGAGTACCCCGACCCGGGCGCCTCGGCGAACAACTACACGCTGCTCATGCAGCAGCTCGGCAGCGCCCTGCACAGCCGTGGCAAGCTGCTCACCGCCGCCGTGGTCTCCGAGGGCTACTACGTCGACGGGGTGCCCGCCGCCGTCTTCGGCTCGGTGGACTGGCTGAACATCATGGCGTACGACGGCGGCAGCCCGCACGCCGGCTACGACTGGTCGATCGCCAGCGTCAACAGGTGGAAGTCGCGCGGCCTGCCCGCCGCCAAGGCGGTGCTCGGCGTGCCCTTCTACAGCCGCCCCGGCTACTACACCTACTCGGCGCTGGTCGGCATGGACCCGGCCAACGCCAACCGGGACTGCACCACAGTCGGCGGCGCGCAGCAGTGCTACAACGGCGTACCGACCGTCAAGCGCAAGACGCAGTGGGCCATGGCGAACGCCGGCGGGATGATGAACTGGGAGCTGTCGCAGGACACCACCGGTTCGACGTCGCTGGTCAGCGCGATCTACGACACCGTCACCGGCGGCGGCAACCCGCCGCCGGCCGGGCGCACCGGGCCGGTCACCGGCATCGGCGGCGCCTGCGTGGACGTGGCCGCCGCGAGCACCGCCAACGGCACCGCGATCCAGCTCTACGGCTGTAACGGCACCGCCGCGCAGAGCTGGACCGTCGGCGGCGACGGCACGCTGCGGGCGCTGGGCAAGTGCCTGGACGTGACGAGCGCCGGCACCGCGAACGGCACGAAGATCCAGCTGTGGGACTGCAACGGCACCGGCGCCCAGGTCTGGCAGGCGCAGAGCAACGGCACGCTGCGCAACCCCGCGTCGGGCCGGTGCCTGGACGCCACCGGCAACAGCTCCGCCAACGGCACCCGGCTGCAGATCTGGGACTGCTTCGGCGGCGCCAACCAGGTCTGGCGACTGCCGGCCTGACCCCCAGGGCTCCCCGCCGGGCTGTCCCACCCGGCGGGGACCGGCCTCACCAGCGGTTGCGGGCCTCCTCGGCCCATCCGACCAGGCCGTCCAGATCCACGCGCTCACCGTCGTCGATCGCCGCCCAGCCGGTGAAGTGCCCGAAGCACTGGTGCGTCTCCCCGGCCAGCACGAGCAGGTTGGTACGCGCCACCCGCTCGTGGAACGGGTGGAACGTCACGTCCACCCGGTCGCCCGTGATCCGCCACGGCCGCAGCCAGTCGGTGCGGTCGTACTCCCAGGTCAGGTCCGCGCCGATCTTGTGCAGCCGCCCGTCGACGAACACCGCGTTCTCGGTCGAGCCGGTGCCGTCGGTCCACGTGCCGCCGAGCTGGATCGCCCGGCCCGGGCCGCTGCCGGCCGCCCAGTTCCACCGCACCGCGTACCGCCACTTGCCCCGGCCGTGGTCGAGCGCCGCGTACGACCCCTCCCCCACCGGGTACGCCGTGCCGTCCACGGTGAGCGTGCCGTGCACCGGCCGGCCGATGTCCTTGACCGTGTACTGGAACCGGCGGGTGCTCCACGGCACCACCACGCCGAGCGACTCGTGCCCCGGCGGCAGCGGCACCGTCAGGTCCACCTCGACGCCGGGTGCGCTCGCCCGCACGGTGCTGCCGTCCGGGCCCTGGTCCACCGCGACGGTCAGCTTCCCGCCCCGGGCGCGGACCGGTCCCGTGCCGCTGACCGGCGGCAGCACGGTGCCCCGGGCGAACGGCACCACCGCCTCCGCCGTGGTCTCCCGGCCGGTGCGCCGGTCGAGCAGGTAGAGGCTCTGCACCCCGGCGTAGTCGAGCGACGAGGCGACCAGGCCGAGGATGTGCGTCGGCGTGACCACGCCCCAGTGCTCCCACCGCTTGGCCCGGCCCCAGCCACGCAGGTTCGCCCGGTGCAGTGGCCTGCGGCTCCAGCCGACCGCGTCCGGGTTCAGCCGCCCGTCCGGCCGGCACAGGTCGACCGGCTCGGTGATCTCCCGCTCATGCGTCATCGCCGCAGGCTACCGAGGGCGGCGCGGGCCCGGCGGGCGGCCTGGACGGCCGTCCCGCCGGGCCGTCGCGTCAGCGTCCCCGCTTGGCGCGGCAGATCTCCACCGGCACCGCCGGGGCGCCGTCGACCGGAGCCGGATCCTCCGGCGTGGGCGCGATGCCGCCGGCGGAGATCCGGTCCAGCGTGGCCAGCCCGGCCGCGTCGACCTGGCCGAACACGGTGTAGTTCGGGCGCAGCGCCGAGTCGGCCTGGACCAGGAAGAACTGGCTGCCGTTGGTGTCCGGGCCGGCGTTGGCCATGGCGAGCGTGCCGCGCGCGTACAGACGGCGTACGCCGGTCGGGTCGGTCGGTGCCGGCGGTAGGTCGGTGGGCAGCTCGTCGCGGTAGCGGTAGCCCGGGCCGCCCTCGCCGGTGCCGGACGGGTCGCCGCACTGCAGGACCGTCAGCGTCGGGTACGCGGTGAGCCGGTGGCAGGGCGTCCGGTCGTAGAAGCGCTTCCGCACCAGGTGCAGGAAGCTCTGCACGGTGCACGGCGCCTGCTCGCGGTCCAGCGTCAGCCCGATCGGTCCCTGGTTGGTGCGCAGCGTGACCCGCACGGTGCCCCGGTCCGGCGTCCGGCGCGGGTCCGGCGGCAGCGGCACCGGACGGGCGGCCGGCTCGTCCGGCGTGGGCGTGTACGCGCACGGTCCCTTGGTCGGCGCGGGATCGGCGGCGGGCGCCGCGGTCGCGGCGACACCTGCGGCGGCGACGATCGTCGCGGCGGCCAGGCTCACCCCGGCGAGGCGGGCCAGCAGGGGTAAGGCGGCGTGCGTTCGGGTCTCGCTCGACACGGTGGTCCTCCCTGGACTCGTGGTACCAGAACGACCGGAGTCTATGGATCGGGTGGGACGATGTCGACGCCGCCCACGCCGCGGGCGAGGCCGTTGCCGACCGCGAGAGCAGGAGGCGGTGACGCGGCTCTCACGCTCAGTGAGAATACCGTCCGAAGTGTCCGTTAGGCCGCTTAGGTGACAACCATTCGTGATCGTCATTGACAGCTCCACAATTGCGTCGATAGGTTCATTGCCATCCATCAAGCGCCGGCGCGAAAAGAACGGGGATAATCGCAAGCCGGACGAAGGAATTGGCTTCGGCGGCCACAGCCGTCCGCGCCGTCGCGCGGCATCGTGTCCGTCTCAACCGCGTCACGCCCTACCTCGCCACCCAGAAAGCCCCTGGCAGGGAGGCTGAAAAGGCTGCCTTCGCGCAGCCTGACGCCATCATCTCACCGCATTGCCGAAATGCATGCCGACTCTAGGCGTGCGCAATTTCGGTCGCCCATCGGCGCCGTTTCGCAGTCATGCGCAAACGGCAATTCACCCTGCCCGACAATCGTCGGATCCGTCGAGGAGAGTAGATGCAGAAACGTCGTTCCATAGCGGTGGCGACCGTACTCGCCACCGTCGCGTCGGCCTGGCTGGCATCGCCCGCCGCCCCCGCCCGGGCCGCCGCGCCGGCCGGCTCCACGAGCCTCACCCCGGTGGTGTCGCCACGCTCCGGCGACACCGTCAAGCTGTTCGACACGCCGCGCCGGGCGAACCGGACGTTCCTCGCCCAGGGAGCGGCACCGACCGTGCCGAAGGGCACCGGGCCGGTCCGCAACGCCACCCAGGTTCCGTTCTCGATCAGCGACCGCCTCCAGGCGAAGGTGAACGTCGGCTCGGGGAACCTGCTCCTCACCAGCAGCGAGCTGACCCTGCCGGGCGTCGCGGGCAACGTGACCATCGGCGCGGCGTTCAACAGCCTCCTGGTCGGCACGGATCTCCCCCAGGGCGCACACGGCCCCGGCTGGCGAACCCGCGCCGGAATGGACGTCCGGCTGGTCAAAGCGGACGACGGCTCGGTCACGTACGCCGCCGCCGACGGCGTGGTCGGCAAGTTCACGGTGCTCGGTTCCGGCTACAAGACGCCGGTGGAGTTCAAGGCGGTCCTGGCCAAGGACGGCACCGGCTGGAAGCTCACCGAGCACGGCGGCAAGCGGCTCTACTTCGACTCGTCCGGCCTGTTGACGAAGACCCTCGATCGCAATGACAACGCCACCACGTACACCTATGCCAGCGGCAAACTGAGCAAGGTCACCTCGGACCGGGGCAACGGCACGGTCCGCTCGGCCGTACCGACCTATACCGGGAACCAGATCACCAAGTACCGGCAGACCGGCGACGACGGCGCATGGCGTGAGGTGTCCTACCAGTACGACTCGGCGAGCCGGCTCACCACCATCCAGTCGGCCACCTGGCGCAAAGTGCTGTTCGACTACAACAGCGCCGGCGACCTGGTGAAGATCACCGCGATGGACAACTCGTTCACCACCTTCACCTACGACGGCCAGCACCGGGTCACCTCGGTCACCCAGGTCACGAACGTCCCGACCATGACGGGATCCACCACCCGGTTCGCGTACCCGACGTCCTCCCAGACGCTCGTCGCGGACGCGCGCCAGGACCTCGGCCAGCCGGTGGCCTCCGTGCCGCACCTCACCTATGACCTGAACAGCGACAAGAAGGTCACGAAGGTCACCGACACCGCGAACAACGAACGGGAGACCTCCTACACCCCCTTCGGGGACGTGGCCGGCACCGTCTCGCCCGAGGGCGGCACCGTCGCGAACACCTACGGCGCCAACAGCGGGGAGTCGCTGACCAAGTCGGCCTCGCCCACCGGGGCGAGCGCGTCCGCCGCGTACGCCGGGGTCGCCTCCTCCACGAACCCCACCGCGAACTTCCAGCCCAGCTCGTCGATCGACACGCAGAACAACGGCTCCACCTACACCTACAACGGCGTCGGGAATCGCACCTCCGCCAAGGACGCGCTGGCGGCCGAGGCGAAGGTGGACTACAACTCGGACGGCACCGTCAAGTCGTCGACCGATCCCGGCAACGGCACCAACGCCACCACCTACAGCTACGACGCGAACAAGCAGGTCACCAAGCTCACCCCGCCCACCGGCAACGGGCTCGTCGCGAAGACGTTCGCCTACGACAACTTCGGCCGGCTGAAGACGGTGAACGACGGGTGCGTCACCACGTACGAGTACAGCCTCGACGACCGCATCAGCAAGGTGTCGCACTCCGGTTGTGGCACCGCCGGCGAGGTCACGTTCGAGCACGGTGGCTCCGGCAACCTGATCAAGCGCACCGACGTCACCGGCGTCACCACCTACCTGTACGACACCCTCAACCGGCTACGGCAGCGGACCACCCCGACCGAGACGTTGTCCTACGTGCCCGACGCCGTCGGCAACCTGGTCAAGCTCACCGACGGCCGGGGCACCACGCAGTACTACTACAACGCCCGCAACCTGCTCGTGCGCACGGACACCGCCGGCGGCACCCGCTACAACTTCCTGTACGACAAGAACGGCAACCGGACCACCACCTACTTCGCCACGGACGAGACGAACAGCACCTGGGCGATGAAGACCACCACCACCTACGACAAGTCGGACCGTCCGCTGCGCGTCACCACGAAGCGCTTCTCCAGCAGTCCGGCAACCGTCTCGGACATCACCTACTGCTACGCCCGGTACGTCTCCGGCCAGGGGTGCTCGACCGACAAGGCCGACGACACCGGCCTGCGCCAATGGCAGAAGGACGAGGCGACCGGCACCGTCAGCCAGTTCAGCTACGACAAGGGCAACCGGCTGACCAAGGCCACGAACATCGGCGGCAAGACCTACGAGTACGCCTACGACACGAACGGCAGCCGTACCACGGTGAAGGTCGACGGCAGCACCACCCAGTCGCTGACCTTCAACTCCGCGAACCAGATCACCTCGGCCAACAACACCTACGACGGCCGGGGCAGCCAAACCAAGAGCAGCGCTCCGGCCGTCACCACGATGGGTTACAACGGCCTGAAGCAGATGACCACCGCCGGAAGCGGCAGCTACGCCTACGCCGGCGCCGACCAGGTCGAGCTGACCACCGGAAACGGCACCACGATGGTGTACGGCCAGGAGGACCAGTACGGCGTGCCCGCGCTCCAGTCCTACCGCAACGGCACGGGAACCGTCTTCGTCGAGCGCGACGGGACCGGCTCGCTGCTCGGGCTGCGGACGAACAACCGCGACTACGCCTACGTCCTCGACGGGCAGGGCTCCCCGATCGCCGTGATCGGATCGGACGGCACCACGGTCGCCACGTACCGGTACGACCCCTACGGCACGATCACCAGCTCGGACGAGTACTACCTCGGGCAGACCAACATCCTGCGCTTCGCCGGTGGCGTCTACGACGCCGGCAGCCGGTACACGAAGTTCGGCCAGCGCTGGTACAACGCCGCCCACGGCCGGTTCACCCAGCAGGACAGCCTCAGCTTCATCGGCAACCCGGCGAACGGCAACCGGTACGCGTACGCCGGCGACAACCCGATCGGCAACATCGACCCGACCGGGCAGGACAGCGAGAGCATCGGCTTCGAGATCTGCTACGTGCTCTGCGCCGGCCTCAGCTACGAGTGGGACGACGAGGGCAACCAGGGCGTCACCGGAACCATCGGCACCGGCGCCGGCGCCTCGGTCGGCTACCAGAAGGGCAGCGGGAACGTGGAGGACGGCGGCGGCGTGTACGGCCAGTGCTCCCTCGGCGGTTTCAGCGCGGGAGCGGAGGTCGACTGGCAGGGCGAGTCGGACTACAACGGCGGCGTCGGCAGCGGCGGAACGGGTTGCTCGACAGGCTTCCAGGGAACCTACGCCTTCTGACCCCACCACGTGAGGACTGACATGGACCTGCTCGCCGCCACGATCGCTGCCCGCTCACCTCTGCCCGCGCCGGTGCTCGCCGGATTCTTCGTCCTGGTGGCGCTGCTGCTCGTTCTCGTCGTCTACCTGAGGAGCCGCCGCCGGTAGGCGTCACGGCCCGGACGGCCGGCCGGTCTTCTCGACCGGGCCGGCCGTCCGCGCGTTCCGGCCGGGAAAGTCAGTTGCCGCGCCGGACGGTGTGGGGAAGGGTCATCGGCATGACGTTCTGACGGATCGCACCCCAGCCCGCAGGCCCTCGCCGCCTGCCGCCCGCCGTTCTCCGCGTTCTTCCCCAGAAACGAGCGTCTGTGTCCGCGTACCCCTCCGGGCGGGCCGTCGTGCCCGCCACCGTCTCCGTCTTCTCCTCCCCCGGCAGCTGGATCGAGTCCGCCGCGCTCGACCAGTGCCGGCAGGTCGCCGCCCTGGACGGCATGGCGCACGTCGCCGCCATGCCGGACCTGCACCCCGGCAAGGGCGCGCCGATCGGCGCCGCGATGTCCTCGAAGGTGCTCTACCCGTTCCTGGTCGGCTCCGACATCGGGTGCGGCATCGCGGTCTTCCCGATCGCGCTGCGCCGGGTCGTACCCGAACGGCTCGCCGCCCGGTTCCCCGACCTGGACCGGGCGCTCGACCCGGACACCGACGACCCGGCGTGGTCGATGCTGGACGGCGAGATCCCGGCCGGTCACCTCGACGGGCTCGGCACGGTCGGGCGCGGCAACCACTTCGTCGAGCTGGCCCGCGTCGGGCCCGTCCTCGCGGCGGAGCACGCCGCGCGGCTCGGGCTGGACGCCGGCGACCTGGTGCTCGTCGTGCACTCCGGCTCGCGCGGGCTCGGCGAACGGATCCTGCGCGAGCACACCGAGGCGCACGGCGCCGGCCCCGCACCCGACCCGGACGCCTACCTGGCCCGGCACGACGCCGCGGTGCGGTGGGGTTCGCTCAACCGGCGGCTGCTGGCCGCGCGGGTCGCGTACGCGCTCGGCGCCGAACCGACCGAGCCGGTCGTCGACCAGTGCCACAACCTGGTCGAGATCCGCGACGGGCGCTACCTGCACCGCAAGGGCGCGGCGCCGGGCGACGGGCGGGACGTGCTGATCGCCGGCACCCGCGGCACGCCCTCCTACCTGGTGGCGGCGCACGCCGGGCCGGAGGCCGGCTACTCGGTGGCGCACGGCGCCGGGCGCAAGATGTCCCGCGCCGACGCGCTGCGCCGGGGCCGGGCCAAGCACACCGTCGAGGAGCTGCGCCGTACGCCGGTCGGCTCGATCGTGGTGTGCGGCGACCGGCAGCTGCTGTTCGAGGAGGCGCCCACCGCGTACAAGCGCATCGAGCAGGTGATCGGCGACCTGGTGGCGCACGACCTCGCCACCCCGGTCACCACGACGATTCCGCTGGTCACCTACAAGACGCCGGACGTGGGTCGTCGCGACGAGCGCCGGAAGGGCCGCCGGTGACCGAGCTGCTGCTGTCCGCCGGACGCGGACCGGCCGAGTGCGCGTGGGCGCTGGCCCGGCTGCTGTCCCGCCTGGAGGGCGAGGCGACCCGGCGAGGTCTGCGTACCGACCGGGTCGAGACGGTGGCCGGCGACCGGGCCGGCACCTACCGGTCGGTGCTGGTCCGGATCACCGGCGCCGGGGCGGAGGCGTTCGCGGCCGGGTGGACCGGCACGCTCTGCTGGCAGGCGCCCAGCCCGTACCGGACGGGTCACGGACGGAAGAACTGGTACGTCGCCGCGCGGACGTGCCGGACCGACGTGGTGGTCACGCCGTTCGACGAGGCCGACATCGAGTTCGTGCCGTGCCGTACCGGCGGGCCGGGCGGCCAGCACCGCAACAAGGCCAGCACCGCCGTCCGGGCCACACACCGCCCGTCGGGCCGGACCGTGGTGGTCGACACCGAACGGCACCTGCACCTCAACCGCCGTATCGCGGTCGAGCTGCTGCGGCAGCGGATCGCCGCCGACGACGAGGCGGCCCGGCGCGCGGGCGTCGACGCCCGGTGGCGGATCCACGACGACCTCGTGCGCGGCGACCCGGTACGGGTGGAGCGGCCGTAGGGCGGGCCGGGCCGTGACCCGTGCCCGCCGTCGGCGGCCGGCCCCACCGTCCGGGCCCGGCGGCCGGCCTCACGCGACGAAGACGCAGAACGGGTGGCCGGCCGGGTCGGCGTACACCCGTAGCGGCTCGTCCGGGTCGTCGGACCGGTCCCGCAGCAGCCGCCCGCCGAGCGCGAGCACCCGCTCGTGCTGCCGGTCCAGCTCGGCCACCGACGGCACGGTCAGGTCGAGGTGCAACTGCTGCGGCACCTCCCCCTCCGGCCAGGTCGCCTCCGGCAGCCGGTCGACCTGCTGGAAGGCCAGTTGCGGCGCGCCCTCCGCGGTCCGCAGCACCAGCCAGTCCCGGCCGCGCTCGTCCGGCGCCGCCGGTGGCTCGTCACCGGGCCGGTAGACCAGGCCCAGCAGCGCGCGGTAGAACTCGGCCAGGGCGCGCGCGTCGGTGCAGTCCAGCACCACCTGGCACAGCCGCAGACCCGGTCCGTCGGTCATCGTCACCACCTCCGGCCTCCTCTTGCCCCGCCGGTCGCGGCGCAATCCGCCGCGATGACGCCCCGCCGGTCGCGACCCGATCCGACGCGGTGACGCCCGGCGGTCGCGGCCCGGTCCGTCGGCGCTGACCGGTCCGGCTACCGTGGGCGCGGCGGACGGGCGGCCCCAGCCCGCCGACGTGGCGCGCGAGGAGGACGGATGCGACGGAGAAGGACCGGTCTGGCGGCGGCGCTGGCGACAGTGGCCCTCTCGCTCGCCTCCTGCGGCGGCGGGGACGCCGGCACCGATCCCGAGACCTACCTCCGCGACGCGATGCGCGAGGCCGTGTCCGTCAAGCAGGAGACCGGGCAGTTCCCCCGGGGCGTGAGCGATCTGTCGATCGGGGACTACGACGGCGTCGGCGTCGTCACGTTCGTCACCGACAACGACGCGTCGGCGCTCTGCGTGCAGCTGTCCGTGCCCGACGCCAAGCGCAGCGTGTACTCCTCCGACCCGGGACAGGTCACCGACGGCGCCTGCGACATGGACCGCGTCCGGTGAACCCGCTCGTGCAGCGCTTCCGCGCCGTGGTCGCGATGTGGATCTTCGTCGGCTGGGGCGGGTTCCTGCTGGCCGGGTTCCTCGGCCTCGCCCTGCTGACCCAGACGGGTCCGTTCGCGGCCGCGTCGACCTTCTCCGCCGCCGCCGAGTTCGCCCCCGGCGCCGAGATCAAGGTGCGGGACACCGGCATACGCCCCGGCAACATCCTGATCCTCGCCACCCCCGCCACTGTGGACCCCGCCACCGTCCGGTGCACCGCGAAGAGCCGGGTCTACTCCACCGGCGAGCAGCGGTCCAGGGAGCTGACCGGGGCCCGGCCCGAGGGGACCGCGGCGGTGATGCGCGACCGCGGCGAACCCCGGCAGTTCACTCCGGTGCTGGCTACCGAGGGCACCGGCTGGATGGAGACCGACTTCGTGAGCTGCACCGGCGCCGGTGCAGAGGCGTTCGCGCTGACCACCGCCAAGGGCATCCAGAGCGACCGGTTCCGGCTCGGCGCCGGACTGCTGCTCATGCTGCTCGCCCCGGTGCTCGCCAGCCTCGGCTGCCTCGCGCTGTACTTCACCCGGAAATGGAACCGGGGGGCGGCTCTGCGCGGTGGCTCGACGAGTTGGCCCTACCGGTGACCGGGCTGCGCCTGCACGTGGGCTGTGCCATGTGGACGCACAAGTCCTGGTCCGGCCGCTTCCTGCCGCACCCGCTGCCCGCGCACGAGCGGCTGCGCGCGTACGCCGGGTGGTGCGACGCGGTGGAGGGCAACACCACGTTCTACGCGACCCCGGCCCGGGAGACGGTGGCGTCCTGGGCCGAGCAGACCGACCCGGGCTTCCGTTTCCTGCCGAAGCTGCCGAAGGTGGTCACGCACGAGCGCCGGCTCACCGGCGGCGAGGCGGAACTGCGGGCGTTCCTGCACGCGATGGAGCCGCTCGGCCCCCGGGCGGACGCGCTCTGGATCCAGCTGCCCGGCTCGTTCGGCCCCGGTGACGTGCCCGACCTCGACCGGTTCCTGCGCACGCTGCCCGGCGGTCACCGGTACGCCGTCGAGGTCCGCCACCCCGCCTTCTTCACCGAGGCCGGTGCGGTACGCGCGCTGGAGGCGACGCTCGACCGGGCCGGCGCCGAGTGGATCCCGTTCGACACCACAGCGTTCTTCCGGACGCCGCCGACGAGCGACGCGGAGCGGGAGGCGTGGACGCGCAAGCCGCGCCTGCCGCTGCGTACCCGGGCGCTGACCGACCGGCCCGTCGTGCGCTACCTGGGCCGGGACGACCCGGCCCGCACCGTCGAGGGCTGGCAGCCGTGGCTGGACGTGGTCACCGGATGGTTGCGGGAGGGCCGCTCGCCGACCGTGTTCGTGCACACGCCGGACAACGCGGACGCGCCCGAGCTGGCCCGCCGCTTCCACGACCAGGTCCGCGAGCGGGTGCCCGGGCTCGTGCCGTTACCGGAGCCGGAGCCGGTCGGCCCGGCCACGCTGTTCTGAGCGCCGGGTGGGATCGCCGGCCCGGTCATGCTGTTCCGGGCGCCGGGTGGGATCGCCGGCCCGGTCATGCTGTTCCGGGCGCCGGGTGGGATCGCCGGCCCGGCCGGGCGCAGGCGCGCCCGACCGGACGGTCCGCGCAGCCCGGCCGCTCAGACCCGGCGCCGGACCGGGCCTCAGCCCGGTCGGCCGCCCTCGGGCGGGGGCAGGCGGTCGTCGTACGCGCCGGACCGGCCCGCGTACCGCTCGCCGCGCAGGAACGGCAGCGGGTTCGGGGTGCAGCCGTGCAGGCCGAGTGTCTGCTGCTGCATCACCGGCGCCGGACGCCCCCGCCCCGGGCAGCGCTCGTGCCCGTGACCGAGACGGTGGCCGACCTCGTGGTTGACCACGTACCGGCGGTACGCGGTGAGGTCGCTCCCGTAGGCGGGCGCGCCGAGCACCCAGCGGGCCACGTTCACCACCACCCGGTCCCCGTTACGGCAGGACGTGTACCGGTCCGGCCCGTCCCCGCACAGGTCGTCGCGCGTACCGGGGGTGGCGAGGTAGACGGTGAAGTCGGCGGGCTCACGGGCGCCGACGCGGCGCAGGGCGGTCCGTCCATCGGTCGTCCAGCCACCCGGGCCGGCGAGGATGCCGGTGACCTGCGCCCCGAACTCGGCCGGTGGCAGACCTGTGATGTCGCGCTCCACCGCCACCCGGTAGCGCAGCAGCCGGCCCGTACCCCTTGTGGTGGCCGGCTCGGCGGCGGCGTACCGCCATCGGTTGCCACCCTCGGCGGGATAGCCGATCCGCGCCGGCCGGGACCGGACGGGCGCCGCCGCCGACGCGGCCGGCGCGGCAGCGGACGGCCCGGCCGGCTCGGACAGCGCGACTGCGGGCTGGTCGGCCCCTGCCGGTGTGCAACCGGCCAGCGACACCGCCAGCGCGATCACCGCCGCGCCGCCGCGTGTCCGGTCCACGGTCCTGGTCATCTCGTCTCCCCTCGGCGCCCGGTCGGGGGCGCGGGGATGAGGACGGGTGACCCGTCGCGAAAGTTGGTCCGCCGGGGACTCAACCTTTTCCGCGTCCCGCACGTCCCTACCGGGGTGAGAGGTGCAGAGGACCGGCATGGCCCGGGGTGACGCGGAGTTCGTCGAGTTCGCGCGGACGTCCTCCGCGCGGCTGACGCACGCCGCCTTCCTCATGACCGGCAACCACCACCACGCCGAGGACGCCGCCCAGACCGCGCTCGTGCGCACGTACGCGTCCTGGTCCCGGATCCGCAACGGCGACCCGTACGGCTACGCCCGTTCGGTGCTGGTGAACCACCTCGTCGACACCTGGCGGCGGCCGATCCGCGAGTACCCGAGCGACGACCTCCCGGAGCGGCACGGCGGCGACCTGGCCGAGGAGGTGGCGACGCGGCGGTGGCTGGTCACCGCGCTCGGCACGCTCACCGCGCGGGAACGCGCCGTCGTCGTCCTGCGCCACTACTTCGACCTGCCGGAGGCCCAGGTGGCCCGCGAACTCGACGTGTCCGTCGGCACCGTCAAGAGCACCTCGTCCCGGGCGCTGGAGAAGCTGCGTACCGCAGGTCTGTCCGCGCCCCGACCGCAGGAGACGTGCCGGTGACCGAGATGGACGAGCTGCGCCGCGCGATGCGGGCGACCGAACGGGCCGACGGCCTGGACATCGCGGACATCATGCGCCGGGGACGCCGACTGCGCCGCCGCCGGCGGGTCGGCGCCGGGGTCGCGGCGGCCGTGGCGACGGTCGCGGTGGCGGTCGGGGTCGACGCCGTGGCGACGCGGCCCGGCCCGCCGGACCTCCCGGCCGGGGAGCCGGTCGCCACCGCGTCCACCGGCACTCCCCCACCCACGCCGACCGCCGCGCCGGCCCCGACCGAGTCGCCGCTGCGGCCGCTCGGGACCGTCGTGGACAGCGGCATCCGGTACGGCACCGACGCGCGCGTGTTCTTCATGGTCCCGGTCGACGTGCCGGAACTGCCACGTGTGACGATCGGCCTGGTCGCCGGGCGGCGCGCGCCGGACGGCCACCTGACGTCCGACTTCCTGGTCAACGACGTGTCCGGCAGCGACCGCCGGGCCGGGTTCCACGAGATCGGGTACGACCAGCAGCGGGTGCCCACGGACACGTCGGTACCGACGTTCGGCTACTTCGTCGGCCCGGCGGCACGCATCGTCGGGACAGTCGGCGGCCGGCAGGTCGAGGCGAAGCTCGCCCGGTGGAGCGAGGACCGACAGGTGGTGATCTTCTGGTTCGACCCGGCGACCCTCGCTCCGGGAACCCCGCTCGACGGCATCACCGCCCGAGACCCCCAGGGCCGCCGCCTGTAGCCC
>NZ_RCVK01000162.1:0-26489 GCF_003667485.1 Micromonospora sp. BL1 | reverse complement strand
GAACAGCACGTACGCCGGCCCGCCCCGGCGACCCGGCGTACGTGCTGTTCACCTCCGGCTCCACCGGCCGCCCGAAGGGCGTGCTGACCACCCACCGCAACGCGGTCGAGTTCGTCACCGGCGTGAGCGCGCTGACCGGCGCCGACGCCTCGGTCCGCAGCCTCGGCATCGCCTCGCTCGGCTTCGACGCGGCCACCATGGACCTGTTCGTGCCGCTCACGCTCGGCGGCGCGGTGCAGCTGCTGGGCGCCGACGACCGGGCCGACCCGGTGCGGCTGGCCCGGTTCGTCGCCGAGCACGAGGTGACCTGGGGCTTCATCACCCCGACCGTGCTGTCGCTGCTGGACCCGGCCGGGTTCCCGTCGTGGCGGGTGCTGCTCTGCGGCGGCGAGGCGGTCCCGGCCGAGCTGGTCGCCCGCTGGGCGCCGGGACGGCGGTTCCTCAACGGCTACGGCCCGACCGAGACCACCGTGCTGGCGGTCACCTGCGACCTCACCCCGGCCGACACCGACCCGATGCCGATCGGCCGGCCGTTGCCCAACCACCGGGCGTACGTGGTCGACGCCGACCTGCGCCCGGTGCCGGCGGGGGAGACCGGCGAGCTGCTGATCGGCGGCCCCGGCCTGGCCGACGGCTACCTGAACCGGCCCGGCCTGACCGCCGAGCGGTTCGTGCCCGACCCGTTCGGCGACGTGGCCGGCGAGCGGCTCTACCGCACCGGTGACCTGGTCCGGCAGGGCCCGGACGGCCGGATCGTCTACCTCGGCCGCGCCGACCGGCAGGTGAAGGTGCGCGGCCAGCGCATCGAACTGGGCGAGATCGAGGCCGTGCTGGCCGCCTGCCCCGGCGTCGAGCGGGTCGCGGTGGAGGCGGTGCCCGGCCCGGCCGGCGCCGAGCTGGTCGCGTTCCTCACCCCGGCCGGCGCGCCGGCCGACGACGAGCTGCGGGCGTACGCGGCGACGCGGCTCACCACCGCGATGCTGCCGGCCCGGACGGTGCGGCTGGACGCGCTGCCGGTCAGCGCCACCACCGGCAAGCTGGACCGGCCGGCTCTGCGCGAGCTGGCCGCGACCGCCCCGGCCGGGGTGGCCGACGCCCCCGCCGACGACGACCCGGTGACGGCCGCGGTCCGGCGCGTCTGGACCCGGCTGCTCGGCGCGGCGCCCGCCCCGGACAGCGACTTCCTCGCCGCCGGCGGCAACTCCGTCGCCGCGATGCGGCTGGTCGCCGCGCTGCGCGCCGAGCTGGGCCGGCAGGTCGACACGCGGGTGCTGTTCGCCGACCGCACGTTCGCCGCGCTCGTGGACCGGGTCCGCGCCGCCGACCCCGCCGGCGCCGACGGGCTCACCACCGGCAACCCGCCGACGCTGTCCCCGCCGCAGCGGCGGCTGTGGTTCATGGACCAGCTCGCCCCGTCCAGCGCGCCGTACAACATCGCCGTCGCGCACCGGCTGCGCGGGCCGCTGGACGTCACCGCGCTCGGCGCCGCGCTGCGGGCCGTCGCCGAACGGCACGACGTGCTGCGCTGGCGCATCCCGTGCAACGGCGGCGTGCCGTACGCGGTCCGCGAGGAACCCACCGACGTGGCGGTGCCGGTGGTCGACCTGACCGGCGCCGCCGACCCGGACGCCGAGCTGGCCGGCATGCTCGCGGCCGGCGCCGGGCACGCGTTCGACCTGGCCACCGGCCCGCCCTGGCAGGTGACCGTGTACCGGCTCGCCGCGCAGGAGCACGTGTTCGCGGTGACGGTGCACCACGCGGTCTTCGACGGCTGGTCCGAGGCGCTGCTCTACGACGAGCTGGCGCTCGCGTACGCCCGTGCGCTCGGCCGGTCCGTGCCGGGCCGCCCGCCGCTGCCCGCCACGTACGCCGACTACGCGGTGTGGCGCGCCGACCGGGACCGGCGCCGGGGCGAGACCGACCTGGCCTGGTGGACCGCGCACCTGGCGGGCGCGCCCACGGTGCTGGACCTGCCCCGCGACCGTCCCCGCCCGGCCGTGCAGACGTACGCCGGCGCGGAGGCCGCGGTACGGCTGGACGAGACCGCCGACCGGGCCGTACGCGACCTGGCCACCCGGCGCGGCACCACTGTCGCGGCGGTGCTGCTGGCCGCGTTCGGCGAGCTGCTGCGCCGGGTCACCGGCGGCGACGAGCACGTGCTCGGCGCGATCGTCGCCGACCGGCGGCTGGCCGCGTTCGACGAGGTGATCGGGTTCTTCATCGACACCGTGCCGGTGCGGGTCCGCTCCGGCGGCGCGAGCTTCGCCGAGCAGGTCGACCGGGCCGCCGCCGAGCTGCACGAGGTCACCGCCCACCCGGGCGCGCCTCTGGAACGCGTCGTCGAGGCGCTCGGCGTGGGCCGGGACACCTCCCGCGCCCCGCTGGTGCAGGTGCTGTTCAACGTGCTCAACTTCGTCGCGCCCCGGCTGACGCTCACCGGCCTGGCCGTCGAGCCGGTGCCGGTGCCCAAGCCCGGGTCGCCGTTCGACCTGACCGTCTACGTGGTGGAGCGCGACGGGCGGGCCGGCGTCGAGGTGGTGCACAACCCGGACCTGTTCACCGGCGAGCGGATCAGCGCGCTCCTGGCCGACCTGGCCGCCCTGGTCGGCGCGCTCGCCGCCGACCCGGACGTCCCGGCCGCGGAGGTCGCGCCCGAGCTGCCCCGCCCGGCGGTACGGGTCGCGGCGCTCGGCGCGATGACCGTCGCGACGGCCGAACCGGCCCGCGCGCCGCTGCCCGCCGGCTCGGACGCGCTCACCGCGACCGAGGAGCTGATCGCCGGGATCTGGCGGGACGTGCTCGGCCGCGACCAGGTGGGCGTGAGCGACAACTTCTTCGACATCGGCGGCCACTCGATGGCCCTGGCCGCCGTGCACGCCCGGCTCACCGGGGCCACCGGCCGATCGATCACCATGCTCGACCTGTTCCGCCACCCGACCGTGCGGGCGCTCGCCGCCAGCCTCGACGGGGCCGCCGACCGGCCGGAACTGGCCCGCGCCGCGATGCGCGCCGCCGCCCGGCGGGGCCGCGCCCGCCGTACCCCGCCACCCCGCCGACCTCACCCGTGATGCGATCCCTTGTGAATGAAGGAACCCCCATGCAGAACGACATTCCGGCCGACGACGGCGTCGAGCCCATCGCCATCGTCGGGCTCGCCGCCCGCCTGCCCGGCGCGGCCGACGTCGACGAGTTCTGGCGCAACCTGGTCGACGGCGTGGAGTCGACGACCGAGCTGACCCGCGAGGAGCAGCTCGCCCGCGGCGCCCAGCCGCAGGAGGTCGACGACCCGGGCTGGGTCAACCGTGCCCCGCTGGTGGACGGCTACGACGAGTTCGACGCCGGCCTGTTCGGGATGACCGCCCGCGAGGCCGAGATCACCGACCCGCAGCACCGGCTGTTCCTGGAGACCTGCTACACCGCGTTGCAGGACGCCGGCTACGACCCGGGCCGCTACGACGGCGCGGTGGGCGTGTACGCCGGCACCGGCGGCAACACGTACATGCACCGCAACGTGCTGCGCAACAAGCGGGTCGGCGGGAACCCGCACGGCGCGGTCTCGCTGGCCACCGGCAACTCGCCGAACTACGTGGCCACCAACGTGTCGTACCGGCTGGATCTGCGCGGGCCCAGCATGACCGTGCACACCGCCTGCTCCACCTCCCTGGTGGCGTTCCACCTGGCCTGCGAGGCGCTGCGCAACGGCGAGTGCGACATGGCCCTGGCCGGCGGCGTCAACATCGAGCTGCCGCACGTCGGCTACCTCGGCATGGACGGCTTCACCTCGCCGGACGGGCGGTGCCGGCCGTTCGACGCCGGAGCGAACGGCACGGTGTGGGGCAGCGGCGTGGGCGTGACGCTGCTCAAGCGGCTCTCCGACGCGATCGCCGACGGCGACACCATCCGCGCGGTCGTGCTCGGCAACGCGATCAACAACGACGGCGCCGGGAAGGTCGGCTTCACCGCCCCCAGCATCGACGGGCAGATGGAGGCCGTCGCCCAGGCCGTCGAGCTGGCCGGCGTCGACCCGCGCAGCATCAGCTACGTCGAGGCGCACGGCACCGGTACCGCGCTCGGCGACCCGATCGAGGTCGCCGCGCTGTCCGCCGTCTACACCAAGGACACCGACGAGCGCGGCTGGTGCGGCATCGGCTCGGTGAAGTCGAACATCGGCCACCTCAGCCAGCCCTCCGGCATCGTCAGCGTGATCAAGACGGTGCTGGCGATGGAGCACGGGCTGATCCCGCCGACCATCAACTACGAGACGCCGAACCCGGCCATCGACTTCGCCGACACCCCGTTCTACGTGGCGAACACGCTGACCAAGTGGGACACCGACGGCGGTCCGCGCCGGGCCGGCGTCAGCTCCTTCGGCATCGGCGGCACCAACGCGCACGTGGTGCTGGAGGAGGCCCCGGCCGCGGGCCGGGCCGAGCCCTCCGCCCGCCCGGCGCACCTGCTCCAGGTGTCGGCGAAGACCCCGACCGCGCTGGACACCGCCGTGCGGCGGCTCGCCGACCACCTGGAGAGCGGCAGCGACGTCGCGCTGGCCGACGTGGCGCACACGCTGCGCGTCGGCCGCCAGGTGTACGCCCACCGCGCCGCCGTGGTCGCGGGCGACCCGGCGTCCGCCGCCGCCGCGCTGCGCGAGCGGCGCAAGGGTCACCGGGGGGCCGCCGAGGGGCCGGCCCCCCGGGTGGCGTTCCTGTTCAGCGGCCAGGGCTCGCAGTACGCCGGGATGGGCGGCGAGCTGTACGCGCAGGACAGCGCGTACGCCGCCGCCGTCGACGAGTGCGCCGAGCTGCTCCGCCCCGAACTGGGCCTGGACATCCGCGACCTGATCCTGGACCGCGACCCGGAGGCGGCGGACAAGCTCACGCAGACCCGCTGGACCCAGCCCGCCCTGTTCACAGTCGAGTACGCGCTCGCCGCCGCCTGGCGGGCCGCCGGGGTGACCCCGGCCGCGATGATCGGCCACTCCATCGGCGAGTACGTGGCCGCGACGGTGGCCGGGGTGCTCGACCTCGCCGACGCGCTGCGCGTGGTGGCCGCCCGGGGCCGACTCATGCACTCGCTGCCGGCCGGTTCGATGCTCGCGGTCACGCTGGACGAGTCGGAGGTGGCCGGCCGGCTGCCCGAGGGCCTGTCGGTGGCCACCGTCAACGGTCCCGGCACGTGTGTGGTCGCCGGTGAGACCGCGCTGGTGGAGGAGTTCGCGGCGAGCCTCGGCGGCAAGAACAAGTCGAAGGTGCTGCGCACCTCGCACGCGTTCCACTCGCCGATGATGGACCCGATCCTCGACGAGTTCACCGCGCTGATGGCGACGGTGCCGCTGCGCGCCCCGGCGGTGCCGTTCGTGTCGAACGTGACCGGCACCTGGATCACCGAGGCGCAGGCCACCGACCCGGCGTACTGGGCCGCGCACCTGCGCCGCCCGGTCCGCTTCGGCGCGTGCGTGGCCACGCTGCTCGCCGAGGGCACCTGGGCGCTCGTCGAGTGCGGCCCCGGCCGGCAGCTGGCCAACCTGGCCCGGATGCAGGTCGCCAAGGCCGGCGAGGCGCAGCGGGCGCTGACCCCGCTGGGCAGCCTGCCCGGCCCCGGCGAGCAGACCGGCGACGTGGCCGCGCTGCTCGGCACGGCCGGCGCGCTCTGGTGCGCCGGGGTGCCGGTGAGCCTCCCGGCCGACCCGCACGCGCGGCGGGTGCCGCTGCCCACGTACCCGTTCGAGCGGCGTCGCTACTGGATCGACCCGGACCCGGAGCAGGAGGTCGCCGCGACGCCCGCCGAGACCGGCCCCCGCCCGCTGCCGGAGTGGTTCGCGGTGCCGGCGTGGCGGCAGGCCCCGCCGGTCCGCACGGCCGAGCCGCTGGGCCGCTGCCTGGTGCTGGCCGACGGCCCGCGCGGCGAGGCGCTCGTGGCCGCGTTGCGCGCCGCCGGTGACGACCCGGTCGAGGTACGCGCCGGCGAGGCGTTCACCGCCACCGCGAACGGCTTCCGGCTGCGTCCCGGCGTACGCGCCGACGCCGAGGAACTGGTCGCGGCGCTCGGCACCGACCTGCCCCGGCGGATCGTGCACGCGTTCGCGCTCGACGGCGACCCGGCCGGCACCGACCCGGCGGCCGCCTGGGCGGCGCAGGAGCGCGGCTTCTTCGGCGCGCTGCACCTGGTGCAGGCCCTGGCCGGCGCCGGTGTGACGGCCGACGAGGCGGGCGTACGCCTGGACCTGATCACCGCCGGCATCGGTGACGTACGCGGCGACGACCTGGTCCGCCCGGAGCACGCCACGCTGGCCGGCCTGGCCCGGGTGCTCCCGGCCGAGCTGCCCGGCCTGACCGTGCGGCTGCTCGACACCGACCCGGCCGCGCGCGGGGTGGCCGCCCTGGTGGCCGAGCTGCGCAGCCCGGTCGACGGGGAGCACCCGGAGGTGGCGCTGCGCGGCGACCGCCGCTGGCTGGCCGGCTACGAGCAGGTCACAGTGGCCGCCGAGGACGAGCCGGGTGTGCTGCGCGAGGAGGGCCGCTACCTGATCACCGGCGGTCTCGGCGGCATCGGCGTCACCCTGGCCGAGGACTTCGCCCGCCGGGCCCGCGCCAAGCTGGTGCTGCTGGCCCGTTCCGGGCTGCCCGAGCGCGACGACTGGGACGCCCACCTGGCGGTGCACGGCGGCGCCGACCGGGCCGGACGCGCCATCGCGGCGATCCGCCGGATGGAGGCCGCGGGCGCCGAGGTGCTGGTGCTGGCCGCCGACGTCACCGACGCGGACGACCTGCGCCGGGTCCGCGACGAGGCGGAGCGCCGGTTCGGCGGGCTGGACGGCATCGTGCACGCCGCCGGTCTGCCCGGCGGCGGCATGGCCGAGGTGAAGGAGCACGACGAGGCGCGGCGCGTGCTGGCCCCGAAGCTGGCCGGCACCCTGGCGCTGGCCCGGGTCTTCGGTGACCTGCCGCTGGACTTCGTCGTGCTCTGCTCCTCGATCACCGCGGTGATCGGCGGGTTCGGCCAGGTCGACTACTGCGCCGCGAACAACTTCCTGGACGCGTTCGCGCGTTCCGGCACCGGATTCCGCGCGCCGGTGGTGTCGCAGAACTGGGGCGGGTGGGCCGAGGTCGGCATGGCGGTGGAGACCGCCGCGCCGGCCGCGTTCCGGGCCGCCGGGCGGGACACCGTGACCACCGCGGTCGACCATCCGGTGCTCACCACGATGGTCGCCGGCCCGGACGGCACGGTGCTGCACGGCCTCGTCTCGGCGGACACGCACTGGCTGCTCGACGAGCACCGGATCGGCGGGGTGCCGGTGGTGCCGGGCACCGCCCACCTGGAGTCGGTGCGCGCCGCCGTGGTGGCCGCGCTGCCCGCGCCGGGGCCGGACGCCGCGGTGGAGCTGCGTGACGTGGTGTTCCTGGAGCCGTTCTCGGCGCCGGACGGCACCGTGGCCCAGTACCGGGTCGAGCTGACCCCGGCCGAGGACGGCACCGACTTCACCGTCGCCAGCCTCGCCGCCGGCCAGGCGCGCACCCATGTACGCGGCACCGCCGGGTGGACCACCGACGCGGCCCCGCCGGCCGCCGTCCCAGTGGTGGCCGGGCGGCGGGTCGACGACGACGCCTCGTTCGGCCGGGGACGCACCAGCATGCTCACGTTCGGGCCGCGCTGGGCGGCGCTGGCCGAGCACCACCTCGCCGACGGCGAGGAACTGGCCCGGGTGCAGGCACCCGCCGCCGCGCTCGGTGACCTGCCGTCCTGGGGCATGCACCCGGCGCTGCTGGACGTGGCGACCGCGTTCGGGCGCGGGCAGGGCTCCGGCACCTACCTGCCGCTGTCGTACGGCCGGATCGTGGTGCGCGGCGCGCTCCCGGCGACGTTCCACAGTCACCTGCGGCACCGGCCCGCCGCCACCGACGAGGTGGTCGCCGCCGACCTGTCGCTGCGCGACCCGGACGGCCGGGAACTGGTCGCGATCAGCGACTTCGTGCTGCGCCGGGTCGACCAGGACGCGGTCGCCGGCAACCTCGCCGAGTCCCCGGCGGCGACCGGTGACGCCCCGGCGCCGGTCACCGAGGACATCCGCCCGGTCGACGGCGCGGAGGCGTTCCGCCGCAGCCTGGCCGCCGGTCTCGGCGCCCAGGTGGTGATCGCCACCCGCACCGTCGCCGACATCCGGCGCCGGGCCGCCCGGGTCACCACCGACAGCCTCGCCGAGGAGACCGACGCGCCGGCCGGTACGACGGCCGCCACCGGCGGCGGTTCGGCGGCGCCCGGCACCGAACTGGAGAAGACGATCGCCCAGGTGTGGCGCGACGGCCTCGGCGTCACCGACGTCGGCGTGGACGACGACTTCTTCGCCCTCGGCGGCAACTCGCTGGTCGCCGTGCAGCTCATCGCCGCCATGCGCAAGGCGACCGGCGTACGGCTGCCGATGCGCAGCCTCTTCGAGACCCCCACGGTGGCCGGACTGGCCGCCCGGATCGAGGAGCTGCGCGCCGAGGCGCCCGCCGACGCATCGGCCGCCCCGGCGGCGATCCCGGCCATCCCGCGGCTGCCCCGCGGCTGACATCCCGACGCACACAAGGAGACACCGCACCATGAGCGAGACAACCGCGACGCTGCCGGTGGTCGTCGAGAGCGACGGCCGGGCGCTGACCGATCTGATCACGGCCCGGCGCGCCGAGCTGCGGGACACCCTCGTCGCCAGCGGGGGGCTGCTGTTCCGCGGCTTCGACGTGGGCGGCGTGGACGGCTTCGACCAGGCCGTCCGCGCGCTCGCCGGCGAGCCGCTGACCTACACCGAGCGCTCCTCGCCCCGGCACTCCATCAAGGGCCGGGTCTACACCTCGACCGACTACCCGCCGGACGAGGAGATCTTCCTGCACAACGAGAACTCGTACCAGGCGCGCTGGCCGCTGACGCTGTTCTTCTACTGCGTCACGCCGCCGGACAGCCTGGGCGCCACGCCGCTGGCCGACGTGCGCCGGGTCTACGAGCTGATCGACCCGGCGGTCCGGGAGGAGTTCATCAGCCGCCGGTGGATGCTCGTGCGCAACTTCCACGGCGACTTCGGCACCCGCTGGCAGGAGGTGTTCAACACCGAGAGCCGCGCCGAGGTCGAGGCGTACGCGGCGGACAACGGGATCACCGTGGAGTGGGTCGGCAAGGACGGCCTGCGTACCCGCGCGGTCCGCGACGTGGTGCACCACCGGCCCGGGTCGGACACCCCGCGCTGGTTCAACCACGCCACGTTCTTCCACCTCAGCACCCTGCCGAAGGACTACCAGGAAGGGCTGCTGGCCATGTTCGGCGCCGACGGGCTGCCGTCGAACACCTACTACGGCGACGGCGCCGAGATCCCCGCCGACGTCATGGACCACCTGCGCGCCGCCTACCGGGCGGCCACCGTCCGCTTCGACTACCAGCGCGACGACGTGCTGGTGGTGGACAACATGACCGCCGCGCACGGCCGGGAACCGTTCACCGGTCCCCGCAAGATCGCCGTCGCGATGGCCGAGCCGCACACCCCCGAGAACGCAGGAGCGAACTGACATGGCCGAACCCCGATTCCTGGTCGTCCGCAACGACGAGGAGCAGTACTCGATCTGGTCGGCCGACCGGGACCTGCCCGCCGGCTGGCACGACACCGGCTTCGCCGGCAGCCGCGAGCAGTGCCTGGCCCACGTGGACGAGGTCTGGACCGACATGCGTCCCCGCTCCGTGCGCGAGGCACTCTCATGAGCACGAGCCAGGAGTGGACGTTCCCGGCCTCCTACGCCCAGGAGCGGGTGTGGATGGCCAACCAGCTCGACGCCGGCTCGCCGGTGTTCAACGTGTCCTTCCCGTGGCTGTTCCCGGCCGGCGTGGACGCCGGCACGGCCGGTGACGTGGTCAACCGGGTGATCGCCCGGCACGAGGCGCTGCGTACCCACCTGCGGACCGACGACGGCGCGCTGGTGCAGGTCGTACGCGCCCACGAGCCGGCGCCGCTGCCCGTCACCGACGTCACCCACCTGCCCGCCGGTGAGCAGCGGGCCGAGTTCGAGCGCATCCGCGGCGAGATGGCGCGCCTGCCGATCCCGCTGGACGCGGCGCCGCTGTGGCGGGCCCGGCTGATCCGCATGACCGAAGGGCTCGCGCTGGCGTTCGTGGTGCACCACGCCGTCTTCGACAGCCACTCGGCGGTGCTGTTCCACGCCGAGCTGCTCGCGTTCTGCGAGGCCGCGCGCACCGGCGCCGAGCCCGCCGTGCCCGAGCTGCCCATCCAGTACGCCGACTTCGCGGTCTGGCAGCGCCAGCAGCTCACCGGCGAGGAACTGGACCGTCAGCTCGCGTTCTGGACCGGTCACCTGGCCGGCGCGCCGCCGGTCACCGGCCTGCCGCTGGACCGGCCCCGCCCGACCCAGCTCGGGTTCGCCGGTGACGAGGTGCGCTTCACGCTGCCCGACGGGCTGCTGGACCGCGTCGGCGCGCTGGCCACCGGCGCGCAGGCCACCCCGTACATGGTGCTGCTGGCCGGTTTCGCGGCGCTGCTGTCGCGGATCTCCGGCGACGCCGACGTGGTGGTCGGCGTCTCCACCGCGGGCCGGGACAACCCGGAGTTGACGCCGCTGATCGGCATGTTCGTCAACCCGGTGGCGCTGCGCTGCGACGTCTCCGGCGACCCGACGTTCGCGGCGCTGCTCGGCCGCGTCCGCAACGGCCTGATCGACGCCATGGAGCACGGGCAGACGCCGTTCCAGAAGATCGTCGAGGCGGTCGACCCGCAGCGTGACCCGTCGGTGCAGCCGATCTTCCAGACCGCGCTGAACTGGATCCCGGATTCCGGCCTCGACCCGGTGGAGCTGGGCACCACGAAGGACGACCTGGCCTTCGACATCACCACCGGCGACTGCCGCCTGGTCTACCGCACCGAGCTGTTCGACCGGGCCACGGCCGAGACGGTGGTCAGCCGCTACGTACGGCTGCTCGCCGCCGCCGTCGCCGAGCCGGAGCGTACGGTCGGCGCGCTGCCGCTGCTCACCGACGCTGAGCGGGAACAGGTGCTCGACGCCTGGAACGACACCGCCCACGACGTGCCGGTGACCACTGTGGTCGACGAGGTGCAGCGGCAGGCCGCCGCCACCCCGGACGCGGCGGCGCTGGTCTGCGACGGCGTGACGCTCGGCTACGGCGAGCTGAACACCGCCGCGAACCGGCTGGCCCGGCTGCTCGTGGCGCGCGGCGCCGGCCCGGAGACCAGGGTCGCGCTGGTGCTGCCCCGCTCCTGCGACCTCGTCGTGGCGATGCTCGCGGTGCTGAAGGCGGGCGCCGCGTACGTGCCGGTGGACACCGCGTACCCGGCCGGCCGGATCGCGTACCTCCTGGCCGACGCCGCACCGGCGCTGGTGGTGACCACGCCGGACACCGCCGCCCTGGTGCCCGGCGACGCGCTGGTGCTCGACGGCGAGGTCGGGTCGGACCAGGCCGGCGACGACCTCACCGACGCCGACCGGGTCGCGCCGCTGCGCCCGGAGCACCCGGCGTACGTGCTCTACACCTCCGGCTCCACCGGCCGCCCGAAGGGCGTGGTGGTCGAGCACCGGGCGGTGACCGCGTACCTGGCGTGGGCCCGCGCCACCTACCCGGGGCTATCCGGGGTGGCGCTGCTGCACTCGCCGGTGTCGTTCGACCTCACCGTCACGGGCCTGCTCGGCACGCTGACGGCCGGCGGCACGGTCCGGCTCGCCGCGATCGACGAGCCCGCCGCCCGCGCCGGTGGCCGGCCGGCCTTCCTCAAGGTCACGCCGAGCCACCTGCCGCTGCTCGACGGCGAGCTGTCGCCGACGGCCGACCTGGTGATCGGCGGCGAGGCGCTGACCGGGGAGCAGCTCGCCGCCTGGCGGGCCGCGCACCCCGACGTGGCGGTGATCAACGAGTACGGCCCGACGGAGGCCACTGTGGGTTGCGTCGCGGCCCGGATCGCCCCCGGCGAACCGGTCCCGGCCGGTCCGGTGCCGATCGGCACGCCCACCTGGAACACCCGGGCGCTGCTGCTCGACGCCGCCCTGCGGCCGGTGCCCCCGGGCGTGGTGGGGGAGCTGTACGTCACCGGCACCCAGCTCGCCCGCGGCTACCACGACCGGCCCGGCCTGACCGCGGAGCGGTTCCTGCCCTGCCCGTACGGCCCGCCCGGCGCCCGGATGTACGCCACCGGCGACCTGGCCCGCTGGCGCGCCGACGGCACGCTGGACTACCTGGGCCGCCGCGACGACCAGGTCAAGGTGCGCGGCATGCGCATCGAGCTGGGCGAGGTCGAGGCGGCGCTGCTGGCCCACCCGGACGTGCGCGCCGCCGCCGCGGCGGTACGCACCGACGGCGGCGAGCCGGCGCTCGTCGGCTACCTGGTGGGCCCGGCCCACGAGGACTCGGTCCGCGCCGAACTGGCCCGCGAGCTGCCCGCGCACCTGGTGCCGGCCGCCCTGGTCCGGCTGGACGCGCTGCCGCTGACGCCGAACGGCAAGCTGGACCGTGCCGCGCTGCCCGCCCCGGCGGCGGCCGAGCAGGCCCAGGACAGCTACGTCGCGCCCCGCACCGAGGCCGAGGGCCTGGTCGCCGAGGTGTACGCCGAGATCCTCCAGGTGGAGAAGGTCGGCGCCCTGGACGACTTCTTCGCCCTCGGCGGCAACTCGCTGCGCGGCATGCGGGCGATGGCCCGGATCCGCGCCGAGGTGGACGTCGACCTGCCCATGCGGGCGCTGTTCAGCAGCCCCGTGGTGGCGGACCTGGCCGCCCAGATCGAACAGCGGATCGCCGCCGAACTCGACGGGCTCTCCGACACCGAGGTCGCCGCGCTGCTCGCGGCGGAAGAGGGAACCAACTGATGACCGACCTGAAGGATCCGGCCCGCGAGGCGGCCCGGCAGGCGCTGATCGCCCGACGGCTACGCGCCCGCCAGACCGCTCCCGCGGCGCGGATCACCCCCCGCCCGTCCGGCGCGGAGGTGCCGCTGTCCTACGCCCAGGAGCGGGTCTGGTTCATGGACCAGCTCGCCCCGGGCGAGGCGGCGTACCACATCGCGGTGCCGCTGCGGGTGCGCGGACCACTGGACGTGGACGCGCTGCGTGCCGCCCTGACCGGGCTGGCCGAGCGGCACGAGTCGCAGCGCACCCGCTTCCCGGCCGACGCCGACGGCCGTCCCACAGTGGTCGTCGCGGACACCGCCGACGTGCCGCTCACAGTGGTGGACGCGCCCGACGAGGCCGCCGCGCAGGCGCTCGTGGACGCGGCGGCGGCCGAGCCGTTCGACCTGGCGAACGGTCCGCTGCTGCGGGCCCTGCTGATCCGGCTGACCGCCGAGGACCACGTGCTGTTCCTCGCTCAGCACCACATCGTCGGCGACGGCTGGTCGGTGGACGTGCTGCTGCGCGACCTGATCACGCTCTACCGGGGCGGCGAGCCGCCCGCGCTGCCGATCCAGTACGGCGACTTCGCCGTCTGGGAGGCCCAGGAGCTGGACGGTCCGCAGGCGCGGGCGCACGTCGACTACTGGAAGCAGCGGCTGGCCGGCATCACGCCGCTGGAGCTGCCGCTGGACCGGCCGCGCCCGGCCACCCAGACGTACCGGGGCGACTTCGTCGAGTTCCAGCTCGACCCGGCCGCCACCGAGGCGCTCAACACGCTCACCCGCGACAGCGGCGGCACGCTGTTCATGACGCTGCTCGCCGCGTACCAGGTGCTGCTGGCCCGGCACGCCGGTCAGGACGACTTCGCGATCGGCGCGTCGGTGGCCGGCCGGTCCGCACCGGAGCTGGAGAACCTCGTCGGCATGTTCATCAACATGCTGCCGCTGCGCGCCGACCTGGGCGACGATCCGACGTTCACCGAGCTGCTGGAACGCACCCGCCGTACCGTGCTGGACGGGTTCGAGCACGCCGAGGTGCCGTTCGCCAAGGTGGTCCACGAGCTGGGCCTGCCGCGCGACGTCAGCCGCTCCCCGGTGTTCCAGGCCATGTTCGTGCTGCAGAACTACGAGATGGGCCGGTTCACCGGCGTGTCCCGCACCGACGAGGTCACGTTCTCCTGGACCCCGATGGAGTTGCGGGCCACCCGGTTCGACTTCGAGCTGCACGCGGTGGAGACCGTCGACGGGCTCTGGGGCAAGCTGGTCTTCAACACCGACCTGTTCGACCGGGTGACCGTGGAGCGGATGGCGCAGCGGTGGACCGCGTTGCTGGACGCGGTCGTCGCCGCGCCGGACACCCCGGTGTCCCGGCTGCCGCTGCTGCCCGCCGCCGAGCGGGACCTGCTCGCCGCCTGGAACGACACCACTGCGGACTTCCCGCGCGAGCAGACGCTGCACGGTCCGGTCGAGGAGCGCGCCGCGGCCACCCCGGACGCGGTGGCGGTGACCATCGACGGGCACAGCCGCACGTACGCCGAGCTGAACGCGCAGGCCAACCGCGTCGCGCACCGGCTGCGCGCGGCCGGCGTCGGCCCGGAGACGCTCGTCGGGGTGTGCGCGGAACGCTCGGTGGAACTGGTCGCCGGGCTGCTCGGCGTGCTCAAGGCCGGCGGCGCGTACCTGCCGCTGGACCCGGAGTACCCGGCCGACCGGCTCGCGTTCATGGTCGGCGACGCGGACGCGCCGGTGGTGCTGGTCCAGTCGCACCTGCGCGACGTGCTGCCCGACACCGGCGCCACGGTGCTCGAACTGGACGACGCCGCAGTCTGGGCCGACCAGCCCGGGACCGACCCCGGGCCGACGGCCGGGCCGGAGCACCTGGCGTACGTCATCTACACCTCCGGCTCCACCGGCCGCCCCAAGGGCGTGCCGAACACCCACCGGGGCATCGTCAACCGGCTCGACTGGATGCAGAAGACGTACCGCCTCGGCGCCGACGACGCGGTGCTCCAGAAGACGCCGGCCAGCTTCGACGTGTCGGTGTGGGAGTTCTTCTGGCCGCTGCGCACCGGCGCCCGCCTGGTGCTGGCCAAGCCCGGCGGCCACAAGGACGCCGGCTACCTGCGCGACCTGCTGGTGTCCGAGCGGATCACCACCGCCCACTTCGTCCCGTCGATGCTCACCGTCTTCCTCGCCGAGGACGGTGTGGAGGCGGCCACCGCGCTGCGCCGGGTGATCTGCTCCGGCGAGGAGCTGCCGCTGGCGTCGGCGGCCGACTTCACCGCCCGGCTGCCCTGGTGCGGCCTGCACAACCTGTACGGCCCGACCGAGGCGGCCATCGACGTGACCGCCTGGGCGTGCGAGCCGGACCGCCTGGCGCAGGTGACGAGCGTGCCGATCGGCGCGCCGATCGCCAACCTGCGGCTGCACGTGCTCGACCCGTCCGGCGCGCAGTGCCCGGTCGGGGTGGCCGGTGAGCTGCACATCGGCGGCGTCGGGCTGGCCCGGGGCTACCACCGCCGGCCGGCGCTGACCGCGGAGAAGTTCGTCCCCGACCCGTACTCGGACGAGCCGGGCGCCCGCCTCTACCGCACCGGCGACCTGGCCCGCTGGGTCGTCGGCCCGGACGGCGCCGGGGTGATCGAGTTCCTGGGCCGGATCGACCACCAGGTCAAGCTGCGCGGCCTGCGCATCGAGCTGGGCGAGATCGAGAGCGCGCTGCGCGAGCAGCCGGGCGTCACCGAGGCCACGGTGATCGTCCGCGAGGACAGCCCGGGCGACAAGCGGCTCACCGCGTACCTGGTCGGCGCCGCGGAGCACGCCGCGCTGAAGGCGGCGCTGAAGGACACGCTGCCCGAATACATGGTGCCGGCCGCGTTCGTCACGCTCGACGCGCTGCCGCTGACCCCGAACGGCAAGCTGGACCGCAAGGCGCTGCCCGCGCCGGTGGTCACCCGCGAGGCGTCGGTGGCGCTGGTCGAGCCGCGCGACGACACCGAGCGGGCGCTCGCCGCGATCTGGTCCGAGGTGCTGGGCGTGGACACGCTCGGCATCGACGACGACTTCTTCGACCTGGGCGGGCACTCGATGCTCGCCACCCAGGTGGTCGCCAAGATCCGCAAGGCGGAGCTGGGCGGCCGGGCGGTCGGCGTGATGGACCTGTTCCAGCAGCGCACCATCCGCGACCTCGCCGCGTTCATCTCCGGCGACGCCGCGCAGGAGGGGCCGCGCCGACTGCTCTACGAGCTGACCAAGCCGATCCCGGCGGGCAAGCGGGTGCTGACGTACGTCTGCGTCCCGTACGGCGGCGGCAGCGCCATCGTCTACCAGCCGCTGGCCGACGCGTTGCCGGCCGGGTACGGGCTGTGGTCGCTGGCGATCCCCGGCCACGACGTGGGTCTCAGCGAGGACGCGCTGCCGTTCGACGAGCTGACCAGCCGGGTGGCCGACGAGATCCTGGAGCGGGTCGAGGGGCCGATCGCCCTGTACGGCCACTGCGGCGTGGGCAGCGCCATCCTCGCCGACGTGGCCCGCAAGGTGGAGGCGGCCGGCCGGGAGCTGGAGGCCGTCTACATCGGCGCCATGTTCCCGTTCGCCCGCCCGAAGGGCGTGATCGCGGCGCTGCGCGACCGCCTCGAACGGCTCAGCAGCAACAGGCACTCCGCGAGCTGGCTCAAGTCGATGGGTGTGGACACCGACGAGCTGGACCCGGAGCAGGCCGACCGGATCATCAGCAACATGCGGGCCGACTCCCGCGCCTCGGAGGAGTACTTCACCCGGCTGCTGGACCAGCAGGCGCCGAAGCTGCGGGCGCCGATCATCTCGGTGGTCGGCTCCGAGGACCCGGTGACCGACTACTACCGCGAGCGGTACGCCGAGTGGCAGTTCCTCAGCGACACGCTCGGCCTCGTGGTGCTCGACCAGGCCGGGCACTTCTTCCTGAAGTACCGGGCCGAGGAACTGGCCGAGATCGTCACCCGGGTGCACCCGGCGGTCGTCGCCGGTGACGTCGGCGCGCTGACCGCGGAGGCCCGGGGCGAGGACGCCGGGTGGGTGGTGGCCGACACGCTGCGGGTGGGCGAGGACCGCAAGCCCACCACCACGGTCAAGCCGAGCATGGGCCGGTTCATGGCCATCACGACCGGTCAGCTCATCTCCAGCACCGGCTCCGCGCTGACCGCGTTCGCGCTGCCGATCTGGCTGTTCAACCGTACCGGCTCGGTGGCGAACCTCGGCCTGCTGTGGGCGCTCGCGCTGATCTGCGGCGTGCTCATGCTGCCGGTGGCCGGCGCGCTGGTCGACCGGGTCAGCCGGCGGCGGATCATGATGACGGCGAGCTGCTTCGCCGGTTCCGTCCAGCTCGTGCTGGCCACCCTGTTGTGGACCGACAACCTGGTGCTCTGGCACATCTACATGCTGGTGGCGCTCAGTTCGGTGGCCGGTTCGTTCCAGCGGATCGCGTTCCAGTCGGCGGTGCCGCAGCTCGTGCCCAAGCGCTACCTCGGGCACGCCATGGGCATCACCCAGCTCTCCACCGGTGTGGCCACGCTGCTCATGCCGGCGTTCGCGGCCGGCCTGCTCGCCACCATCGAGCTGAAGGGCATCCTGCTGGTCGACGTGGCCAGCTACGTGTTCGCGGTGCTCACCCTCGCCGTGGTCCGCTTCCCGGACGCGCTGGGCTGGCGGCCCCGGGAACGGCTGCTGGTGGCCATCGCCAACGGCATGCGCTACTCCTGGCGGCACCGCGGGTTCCGGCTGATGCTCGGCTACTTCGCGCTGGGCAACATCTTCCTGGCGCCCGCGCTGGTGCTCATCACGCCGCTGGTGCTGTCGTTCGGCAGCCCGACCCAGGTGGCGCAGGTGGCGCTGGCCGAGGCGGTCGGCGCGGTGCTCGGCGGCGTCCTCATGTCGCTGTGGGGCGGTCCGCGCAAGCGCCGCATGATCGGCGTCCTGGTCGGCAACCTGGGCACCGCGATCGGTTGCGTGCTGATCGGCCTGGACGCGTCGGTGGCGATGATCTGCGTCGGCTTCTGCTGGCTGGCCATGTCGATGACCACCGCGCAGTCGATCTACGCGACGATCGTCCAGGTGAAGGTGCCGCAGCGCTTCCACGGCCGGGTGTTCAGCCTCAACCAGACCATCTCCTGGTCGACGCTGCCGATCGGGTTCGCGCTGCTCGCGCCGGGCGCCACCGCGCTGTTCGAGCCGATGCTCGCCCCGGGCGGGGCGCTGGCCGGTTCGGTGGGCGCGGTGATCGGCACCGGGCCGGGCCGGGGCATCGGCTTCGCGTACATCTGCTTCGGCGTGGCGCTGATCCTGATCACGCTCGGCGGTTTCGCGATCCGGCTGCTGCGCCGGTTCGACATCGAGGTGGAGGACTCCCTGCCGGACGACCTGATCGGCGCCCAGGAGCGGGAGAAGCGCCTGGCCGCCAAGGCCGAGAAGAAGGAACTCGTCTCGGTCTGACCGTGTCGATCACGGAGTTCGCGTCGGTTCCGGGCACCCGGCCGACGCGAACTCCGTGATCACCGGGGCTAGCATCGGTGCGATGAGCGAGGACGTCACCGACGCGCTGCTGCGGGAGATGGGGCGCCTCGACCCGTGTGCGGCCGTGGTCGAGGCCGGTGAGCAGGACGTCGACGGCCTCACCGACTACAGCCCGGACGGTCACCAGGCCCGCGCCGACCTCGCCGCGCACACCCTGCGCCGGATCGAGGCGCTGCCCGCGACCCCGCTGCACGCCCACCTCGCGGAGCGGCTGCGCGCCCGGATCGCCTTCCACGACGCCGGGGAGGACCTGCGGGAACTGCACGCCGCGGCCACCGGCCCGCTCCAGCTCATCCGACAGTGCGTCGAGTCGGCGGTGCCGGGCCGCGACGCCGAGGGCGCGGCCTCCGAGGACGGCTGGGCCCGCGTCGGCGCGCGCCAGGCCGCGATCCCGGCGGCACTCGACGGGTACGCCCGCAGCCTCCTGCTCGCCGCCGCCGGCGGTCACCTGCCGGCCCGGCGCCAGGTGGAGCTGGTGACGCAGCGCTGCCGCGCCTGGATCGACGACGACACGACCCTGGTGGACCGGTACGGCGACGGCCCGCAGCAGCGGTCGTTGCAGGCGGCGGCGCGCGATGCCCAGGCGGCCTACCGCAGGTTCGCCGCGACGCTCACCGCGGACCTCGCGCCGCTGGCGCACGACGACGAGGCGTTCGGCCCGGCGCGGTACGCGCTCTGGGTGCGGGCCTTCCTCGGCGCGGAACCGGACCTGCGCGAGCTGTACGAGTGGGGCTGGGACGAGTTCACCACGATCGAGGCGGAACTCGTCGCCGAGGCGAGGGCCCTGGGCGGCACCGTGCCCGAGGTGCGGGACCGGCTCGACCGCCCCGGCGCGCCGGGCGTCGTGCACGGCCGGGACGCGTTCGGCGCCTGGCTCCAGGAGTTGCTGGAGGCCACCACCGAGCGGCTGCACGGCACCCACTTCGACATCCCCGCGCCGCTGCGGCGCATCGAGTCACGCATCACCGGGTCGGGCGGCACCGCCTACATCGGTCCGTCGCGGGACCTGACGCGGCCGGGCCGGGTCTCGTGGCTGCTGCCCGAGGGCCGGGAGCACTTCCCCACCTGGTGGGCGTACAGCACCGCGTACCACGAGGGCGTCCCCGGCCACCACCTGCACCTCGGCTCCGAGGCGTGCCGGGGCGGACCCGGGCAGCGGCTGAACCTGCTCGGCGGGCTCTCCGGCGCCCAGGAGGGCTGGGCCCTGTACGCCGAGCGGTTCATGGACGAGCTCGGGCTCTACGAGCAGCCGGGCGCCCGGCTGGGACACCTGTTCATGCAACTGCTGCGGGCGGCCCGGGTGGTGCTCGACATCGGCCTGCACCTACGGCTGCCGATGCCCTCCGGCGGCGGCGCGCCGTGGACGCCGGACGCCGCGCTGGACCTGCTGCGCGACCGCTGCCACCAGGGCCCGTACGCGCCTCTGGAGCTGGCCCGCTACCTGGGCCGGCCCGGGCAGGCGCTCACCTACAAGGTGGGGGAGCGGGTGTGGCGCGACGGCCGCGCGGCGTTCCCCGGCGACCGGCGGGCGTTCCACAACCGGGCGCTGGAACTCGGCTCGCTGGGGCTGGACCAGCTCAGGAGCGCGCTCGCCGCCTATCCGGCCTCGTCGGCGGGCAGCTCCTCCGGGTCGGCCACCCAGGCGGAGTAGACCGGCAGCGCGTGCCACGGGCCGCCGTCCGGGTCGGTGGTCACCGCGACCACCGCGTACGGGTGACCGAACCGCAGCTCCGCGACGCGGGCGACCCCCTCCGGCGGCAGCGCTGTCGCCCGGCCGAACGCGGTCACCGCGGCCGCCTCGAAGCCGTAGCGGCCGAACCGCGCCACCGCCGACTGCGCGGCGTCGAACTCCGGCCCGGTCAGGCCCAGCAGCTCGCCGAGCGCCCGCGCCGCCGCGTCGAAGCCGAACCCGGGCGCGGTGAGGTCGTGCCGGCTCTGCGCCGACCAGCACGGCAGCACCGCCGTGGCGCGTTCCTCCCGGCCGTCGGCCGCGTACGTCCGGGTCGGCTCCTCCCGCAGCGCCCACAGTGGCGTCTCGCCCAGCGGCAGGTCGAACAGCGACCGGTGACCCGGTACGGCGTCCGGGGCGAACGCGGCGGCGCTCGCCAGTTCCTGCGCGGCGGCCAGCACGTCGGCGGCCGGCACCTCGGGCGCGGCGGCCACCGACACCACCAGCATCCCGGGGCCGCCGTCGCCGGCCGGGACCGCGTGCACCGCCACGTCGCCGGCCCGGCCGGTGGCCGCCACCCAGCAGCGGTGCCCGGACGGCGGCGTGCGCAGCACCCACCGCAGGCGGCCCGACCAGGCGCTGCCGGCGCCCAGCTCCGCGCCCGGGGCCGTGTCGAACGGGTCGGCCCACGACACCCGGGTCGCGAGCGCGTTGGCCAGGACCAGCAGCGTGTCCGGGGTGACGTCGACCGGGAAGCGGTCGATCAGCCCGCCGGTACGCTCCCGCGCCCAGGCGTCGAGCGCCGCCTGGTCCGGCAGCGCACCGCGCTCGGTGTCCTCCGGCAGGGCGGCCCGCCAGGCGGCCAGCTCCGCCGCGGGCGTGCGCTCCCACAGCGCGGTGGCGGCGGCGACCATCGGGTGCGGCGCGGCGAGCAGCGCCCGGGCCTCGGCCGCGGCGTCGTCCGGGTCGGCGCCGAGCGCCTCGGCCAGCGCCGCGCGGGCGTCGCCGGTGGCGGTCGGGCCGGTCAGCGCCAGCAGCAGCCAGGCGCCCAGCGGGGAGGCGACGTGGTGGGTGTCGCCGGCGGCGCGGTGCAGCCGCTCGGCGTAACGGGCCAGGGGTGCGCGCAGAGGGGTCACGGCTCCACTCTGCCCGGTGGCGCGCCCGGCGGCACGCCGCCGGTCAGGACCACAGCTCGAACGGCTCGTCGATCTCCTCGCCGGCCAGGAACGCGGGCAACAGTTCGGGCAGCCGCCCGGGATAGCAGCGCGGCCGCTCGGCGAGCACCTCGGCCAGCGGCCACCAGCGGAACCCGAAGTAGTCCTCCACCTCGTAGTCCAGCCGCAGCGCCTCGTCCACGTCCGGTCCGGGGCCGGGCAGCCGTACCGCCACGATCACCTCGTCCTGGAGGTGGCGGCGCTGCCGGTGCCGGAAGCTGGCCCGCCGCCGCCACGTCGGCGCGCCGACCTCGTCCGGGCCGATGGCGATGCCTGTTTCCTCGCGCAGTTCGCGGACGGCCGCCTCCCGGTACGTCTCGCCCGGGTCCAGCCCGCCGCCGGGCAGCTCCCACCACACGCCGAGGTCCGGGTGATCCGGGTCGCGGGTGTGGAACAGCAGCAGGCGGTCGGCGGCGTCGAGCACCACCAGCCGCACCGCGCTGCGCTCGAACAGCGGCAGATCGTCGGGTAGCTGCACGCCCCCAGCGTAAGGAAGGGCCCCCTCTTAACGTCTGCGGTAGTACAAGGGCCCCTTATTAACAGCGCGCCCCGCCGCGCCCGCCCAGCCCGGGCGGTGCCGGGGGTCGCTCAGCCCGCGTCGACGATCCGGGCCACCTCGGCCGGCAGCGGGTACGGGCGCTCCACCGGCAGCAGCGCCGACGCCCCGGCCTCGTCGCCGTCGGTGAGGCGACCGTGCACCGACCGGGCCAGCCCGGTGACGTCGGTGAGCCCGAGGACCCACTCGTCGACGTATCGGCGTACCGCGTCGCCGGTCAGCCCGACCTGCAACGAGCGGTACGACAGGGGCGCCAGCCGCAGCGAGCGTTCCGGATCCCACTGGACCCGCACCGGGCTGACCCGCAGGTGGTGCCGCCACGCCTCACGGTCCGGGTGCAGGCGCGGGTCGTAGCTGCTGAGGCAGGCGTGCCGCAGGGCCCACTCGAAGCCGGCCCGGCTGATGTCGACCGCCAGCACCCGTTCCTGGCCCGGCTTGAGGGCCCAGCCGCAGCGATACATCATCCAGCGGAACGACGGCTTGATCCAGGTCATCCGCTCCCGCTTGAACGGCGGCACGAACCGGCCCGCGCGCAGTGCCGGGTCGGCGATCTCCGGCGGGTACGCCTGGTAGACGGTGACCGACGTGTCGGTGAACGCGGCGCGGATCTGGTGGCGGGGCACTGTCACCGGGGCATGATGGCACCGCGTAGCCGGACCGGCGACCCGATTCCATCGACCGTGCACTCCGGCCGATAGGCTGCCCGCCGTGGCAGGTCTGTTGAAGAACGTGGCGTCGAAGCTCGGCCGGATCACCCGGGTCGTGCCCGCCCCGGCCCGCACCGGCGGGCCGATCCCGGCCCAGGTCGCGCGCCGCCGCCAGGTGAGCGCGTTGCAGCGCCGCGAGCTGTCGTACGCCCCGGAGCCGGACGGCCACGCCGACCCGGGCGAGATCGTCTGGACCTGGGTGCCGTACGAGGACGACCCGCGTCAGGGCAAGGACCGTCCGGTGCTGGTGGTGGGCCGGCACAGCCGGACGCTGTTCGGGCTGATGCTATCCAGCCAGAGCGACCGGGACGGTCAGCGGCACTGGCTGGCGCTCGGCCCGGGGGAGTGGGACCGGGACAACCGGCCGAGCTGGGTACGCCTGGACCGGGTGCTCACCATGCGCGAGGACAGCATCCGCCGCGAGGGTGCGGTGCTGGACCGGCCGCGGTTCGACCGGGTCGGGCAGGCGTTGCGCGCCCGCTACGGCTGGCGCTGACCGGCCGGACCGAGCCCGGCAGGCACCGCGACGAGCCGCCGGACCGGGCTGAGCGCCCCGCGACGAGCCGGGCTCAGCGCCGCGCGACGAGCCGGGCGGTGCCGGCTCAGCACTCCGCGACGAGCTGGCGGGCCGGGCGGGCGGGGCCGAGCGTCTTCGCCTCGTACATGGCCGCGTCGGCGCGGCAGAGCGCGTCGGCGAGCTGGGTGGGGCAGTGCACCGGTGCGAGCCCGACCGAGGCGGTGACCTGGATGCTGCGCGTGCCCAGCGGGATCGGCGCGGCGAGCGCCTCGCAGAGCCGCCGGGTGGCGTGCTCGATCCACCGGCGATCGGCCGTGGGGCTGGCCAGCAGGCCGGCGAACTCGTCGCCGCCGAGCCGGGCGACCAGGTTGGGGCCGGCGAACGCGGCGAGCCGCTGCGCCACGCTGACCAGCACCTGGTCCCCGGCGGCGTGCCCGTAGCGGTCGTTGACCTGCTTGAAGTTGTCCAGGTCGAGCACGACCGCGACGAGTGGCTGACCGGCCGGGTCGGTGAGCAGTGCGGCGGCGAGCCGGAAGAACGCCCGGCGGTTGGGCAGCCCGGTGAGCGGGTCGTGGCTGGCGGCGTGCCGCTCGGCGGCCAGCTCGGCCTGCAGCAGCTCGATCTCGGCTTCGGCGCGCAGCGCGCGGCGGCGTAACTGCCAGGCGGAGACGATCGCGCCCGCTGCGGAGATGCCGGAGGCGATGGTCATCGGATCCGCCAACGCGTCCTCCTCACCGCAGTCCCGAAGCCGCGCGGAGCGGCGTCCCCGGGGCCGGGCTCGGGTCACCGTGCGTGAACGAACCGGCACACCGTATTTCCGCTATCATGCTCTCTGTCCATTGCAGATGCAATAGCAGATGCACGTGCATCTCACTCCTCAGTCGACAGACGTCGCCACCCACCGCTCCTCCCCGCGGCCTCGGCTGGCTCATCCCGAAGGACGCCCATGCAGCAACCCCCGAACGGCGTGCCCGCGACCGAGTTGCCGCCGATGCGCTGGCTGAAGAGCCGCCGCAGCAACCCCAGCGGCAACTGCGTCGAACTGGCCGAGTTGCCCGGCGGTGGCGGCATCGCGGTCCGCAACTCCCGGCACCCCGAGGGCCCGGCGCTGATCTACACAGTGGACGAGATCGCCGCGTTCGTGCTCGGCGCCCGGGACGGCGACTTCGACCACCTGATCCCGCCGTCCCGTACACGGGACTGACTCCGTCCGTCCGGAGGAGTTCACCTCACTGTCGGTTCATGGCATGCTTACTCGTCGGTCCGGGAGGGTGCCCGGCCGGGGCGGTCGGGATGCGAGGGCGGTCAGGTGGCGACGGTGCCCGTCGAGGGTGGTCCGACAAGCGGTCCGACAGTGCTGCGCATGCTGCTCGGCGGGCAGCTGCGCCGGCTGCGGGAGAGCGCCGGGGTCAGCAGGGAGACCGCCGGCTGGGAGATCCGCTCGTCGGAGTCGAAGATCAGCCGGATGGAGCTGGGCCGGGTCGGCTTCAAGGAGCGCGACGTGGCCGATCTGCTCACGCTCTACGGCGTCACCGCGCCCGAGGACCGCGACGCGCTGCTCAAGCTGGCCCGCGACGCGAACAGCCCGGGCTGGTGGCACCGCTACGGTGACGTGCTGCCCGCCTGGTTCCAGTCGTACCTGGGCCTGGAGGCGGCCGCCGCGCTGATCCGCACGTACGAGGTGCAGTTCGTGCCCGGCCTGTTGCAGACCGCCGCGTACGCCCGGGAGGTCATCCTCCTCGGCCACCGCGGCGCGTCGGCGGCGGAGCTGGACCGGCGGGTGGAGCTGCGGATGCAGCGCAAGGAGCTGCTGCAGCGCGCGAACCCGCCGCAGCTGTGGGCGGTGCTCGACGAGGCGGTGCTGCGCCGCCCGATCGGCGGCGCCACGGTGATGCGGGAGCAGATGGACGCGCTGATCGAGGCGACGTCCGGCCCGCACGTCCGGTTGCAGATCGTCCCGTTCGCCGCCGGCGGGCACGCCGCGGCCAGCGGCGCGTTCAGCATCCTGCGCTTCGGCGACGCCGACCTGCCCGACATCGTCTACATCGAGCAGCTCACCAGCGCGATCTACCTGGACAAACGCGACGACCTCGACTTCTACGCCGAGGCGATGGAACGGCTGTGCGTCGAGGCCGCGCCGCCGGAGCGGACCCCGGAGCTGCTGGCCCGCATGCGCGACGAGCTGTACCCGGCCTGACCGGGGCGGCGGCGGGCGCAAGAACGCCGGAACGGGACGAAACGGGGGCGCGGGTTGGTGCGGCCGGTGCCGCGCATGGCAGCCTGGTGAATTATGTCGCCGTTCACGCCCGCCCTGCGCCTGCACGACCGGTACGTCCTGCGCGAACGCATCGGCCTCGGCGGGATGTCCGAGGTGTGGCGCGCCGACGACGAGGTGCTGCACCGGCCCGTCGCGGTCAAGGCCCTGGCCGGGCAGCTCGCCGCCGACCCGCAACTGCGGGCGGTCATCCAGCGCGAGGCCCGCGCGGCGGCACGGCTCACCCACCCGCACGTGACCCAGGTGTACGACTACGGCGAGGCGACGCTGGACAGCGGCGTCGTGGTCCCGTACCTGGTGATGGAGCTGGTGGAGGGGCAGACGCTCGCCGACCGGCTGGTCGGCGGGCCGCTGGCCTGGCCGGACGCGGTCCGCACGGCCGGGCAGGTCGCCGGGGCGCTGGCCGCGGCGCACCGGATCGGCGTGGTGCACCGCGACGTCAAGCCGGCCAACGTGATGCTCACCGAGACCGGCGCGAAGGTGCTCGACTTCGGCATCGCCGCGCCCGCCGGCCCGCACCCGGTCACCGGGCAGACCGGCGCGCTGCTGATGGGCACCCCCGCCTACTTCGCCCCGGAACGCCTCGACCCCGGCCCGGCGAACCCGGCCGGCGACGTGTACGCGCTCGGCGTCCTGCTGTACCGCAGCCTCACCGGGCGGGCGCCGCTGCCGGTGCGCAGCTGGGACGACGTGCTGGACGTGCGGCGCAACCGTCCGGCGGTGCCGCCGCTGCGGGTGCCCGGCCTGCCGCCGGAGGTCGGCGACCTGGTCCTGGCCTGCCTCGCCGTGGACCCGCAGCGGCGGCCCACAGCGGCCCGGCTCGCCGAGCGGCTCGGCGCGGGCCGTCCGGTGGACCCGCCGACCGCGATCCTGCCCACAGTGGCGCCGGAGGCGCACCCGCCCACCCTGATCGAGCGGTCCCCGGCTGCCGCGTCCCGCCCGGTCCCGCCGGCACGTCCCGTCGCGCCGCCGCGCCCGGCGGTCTCGTCGAACCGGCTGCTCGGGCTGCTCGTCGCCGGCGCCGTGGTGCTGCTGCTCGCCGTGGTCGGCTCGCTGGTGTGGGGCGACGGCTCCGGCACCCCGCCGGCCGCCGCGCCCACCGCCGGCCCGTCGACCGGCGCCGCCGAACCGCCCGCCCC
>NZ_RCVK01000223.1:0-74975 GCF_003667485.1 Micromonospora sp. BL1 | reverse complement strand
GCCACCACCCGGCGTGCCGGGCATGCTCCCACCGCCGCCGCCGCCGGGCATGCGGCCACCACCCGGCGTGCCGCCACCGCCGCCGGCCGGTCCCACGACCCAGGCCGTCGACCTGACCCCGACGGACCTCTCACCCGCCACGCTGCGCAGCCGTGCGCCGCGGCCCGTGCCGACCCCCGTCGGTCAGAAGCTGAACGAGAAGTACGACGTCGTGCACGTCGTGGACCAGGGATCGCCCGGCCTGGGCCACCAGGCAGCGACGATCGCGATGCTCGACGGGCTGGCCGCCACCGGCTACCGGGGCACGGTCGTGCTCACCTATCCCGGCAACAAGACGCCCTACTACGCCGCGCAGCTCGGGCGGCAGGAGGAGTTCGAGACCCCGGCGGGCTCGTACGACCTGTTCCATCGGGAGTGGACCGGCCACCGCGGCGGGATGGACGTCGTCATGCGCCCGCAGGGGCCGCCCGGCACGCGCGAGGAGGCCTGGAAGACGACGGACTGGCCCGGCGCGCCACGGGCCAAGGCGTGGCAGGTGGCGCGGCAGCAGGAGTTCCGGGACAAGAAGGTCCGCGAGCAGAACCACACCCAGAGTCTGCGCCTGGACGAGGTCGGCAGCAGGCCGCTCCCCGAGGGCGACGTGTTGACCGTGCTGCCGGCCGTCGACGTACCGAAGAACGACGACGGCTCGGAGCGGACCGCGGAGCAGAAGCAGGAGTGGTTCCAGCAGGCGTGGGCCGGTCCGCTGCGCGACGCCGCCGGTGGCAGGGACCACGACGTCGTCACGCTCCAGCCGTTCCTGTGGGACCAGTTCCCCCGGCAGGTCCGCAGCGCGGACGGGACGATCACTGATCTCGACCGGGCCTCGACCGGGGTGCCGGCCTACCGCCGCCCGCCGCCCGCCGATCCGCCGCCCGCCCGGGACGTCATCACCACCACCGGCATTCCCGGGGCCGACGACCTCGCGGCCCTGGTCGACGACCACGCCACCGACGTGGTGCTCGTCTACTACGGCGACACGCCCGACACTCCCCCGCACCAGGCGGTCGTCGACCGGCTGGCCGCCGCCGCCCGCCCCGACCGGCCGACTGTCGTCCTGGTCCTCGGCAACAGCGAGCGCGGCTTCACCACGAGCAACGCCGACGTCCACGTCGCCGCGCTGCCCCGCGTCACACCGGAACAGATGGCCGGGCTCCAGAACCGCGCCACGCTCGTGGTCACCGAGGGTGCGAACACCTGGCAGGAGTCCCTCGCGGCGGGCAAGCCCACACTCTCCGTGACCGGGGCCGCGGGTGACACCCGGCCGTGGGAACACGAGCCCGCACCGGTCCGGGACGACTCCGCCCGAAGTGGCCACGACCTGCTCGTGAACGCGTCGGAGTACCTGCGCAGCGGCGGCGACCCCGCCACGGTGCGGGACTTCGTCCAGGACGACGACGGCGGCGTGCGGACGTACTTCGACGGGTGGCGGGACGCGCTCGGCCGGACCGGCTCCGACCAGGTCGACCAGGCCCTCGCCACGGTCACCGGCCTGCCGCTGGACCCGGACGCGCGCCCCCGCACCGACACCGCGCCGGGCGCTCCCCCGGTCGACGACACCTTGCGCGTCCCGGGAGTCCCGCCGCCCCGGCTCGCCGCGCCCAAGACCCGCGACGAGATCGACCGGGCGCGCGCCGCGCAGCACGACACCGCGCCACGGCGGGTCGCGAACACCAGCGCGTACGACGTCATCGACCGTGGGCCCCATCCCGACACCCGCGTGCCCGACGTGGTCGCGCGCTCGTACGAGCAGGCCGGCCTGCCCCTTCCGGCGGGCGACCGGCCCCGCCCGCGCCTCGACGCGGTCGACAACCGGATCGCGTACGACCATCGGGTGCTGGACGTCGACGGCCGCAGGGTGCAGGACTTCACGGTGAAGGTCTTCCTCGACGCCCGGGACGACACGGCGGCGGCCGCGCGGCCGGACGTCGAGACCCGGGTACGCGACGCGGTCGACCGGATCTACAACCAGGGCTTCCGGATCGGCGCCGATCAGCTGAACGTCACTGTGGAGTTCACGACCCGGCCCAGCGACGCGCACGCCACCGTCGCGCTGCACGGCACCCGGTCGCCGACCACCCAGACCAGCTGGTCGACGCACTCCTCCGACCTGGATCTCGCGCACGAGATCGGGCACTTCCTCGGCCTGCGCGACGAGTACCCGGTGGCGGACCGCGCCCTGGACGGCACGTTCGTCAAGGGCGACAACTCGTTGATGGCGACCACTACGCCGGACCAGGACCCGCGGCTGCTGGCGCGCAACGTGAACCGGATCGCCGGTCAGCGGTCCGACGTGCTCTCGCCCGACCGCGGCGGACTGCCGCCCCGCACGGTGCCGGTCCGGTTCGAGCCGGTACGGGTGGCCGGCGGCCGTAACGCGCGGTTCGACGAGCTGACCCGGCACACCCGCGAGGTCGGCCCGGGCAACTACCGGCAGGAGACGGCCGACCTCAGGGACGAGGGCGCGCCGATCGGGTTCGTCGTCAACTCGATGCTGCCCGCCGACGACGTCGACCAGATCCCCGAGGTGGTCCGCGCCGTCACCGAGGGCCTGGACCCGGGCACCACAGTCGTGTTCGTCTTCGGCGTCAACACCACCGCCGAGGTGCCCGACCTCGCCTTCCGGGAGGCGGTCGCCCGGGCGGCCCGGCTCGCGGAGAGCCTCGACGTGCCGGTGGCGGTGAACGGCTACGCCGTCGGCACGAAGAACGGCAAGTTCCCGTACGGCCGCACCCGCAACCAGGTGCTCCGCGACCCGGACACGGTGGCCGCGATCCAGGGCCTCGCGCAGGGCGGCCCGGACGGCGGGGCCCGGCGCTACCCGTACGTGTCGATCCAGGACTTCGACCTGGGCGCCCGTACGACGGCCGACGGCACCCACGTCTTCGACCGCGTCGACCGCGAGACCCGCTTCGACCCGGACGCGACCGGACCGCAGGACGAGCCACCGGCCCGGCCTCTGATGATCTCCGGCGGTTACCGCGTCGGTGACACCGAGGAGCTGATCCGGCGCACCCGGGAGCGGCTGGAACGACGCGCGCGCGACCACCGGGCGAGGATCGACGACCTCGCCCCGGGCGACGATCGCACGACCGAGGAACAGAAGCTGGCCGCCGTGCGCAACGGCCTCGCCAGGCTCGACACGCAGGCGGGCCGGGACGCCTTCGTCCGGGACTTCACCACTGCCGTGGACGAGGACATGCGGTCCCGGGACCGGCAGGCCACCGTCCACCCGATGCTCCCGTACTCGCCGGAGCCGAACCTGTTCGTCGACGGCCTGCTCACCCTCGGCCGGCCCGAGGTCCGGTTCGGTGACGCGGGCGCGGAGTTCCTCCTGCTGGCCGAGAGCCTGCACCAGGCGTACGGCGCGGAACTGGCCGTCGCCCACGGCGCGGCGACGCCGGCGGACCTGCCCGCTGACGTCCTCACCGTCGACGTCCAGGTCGAGTCGCAGAACAACAGGCATCCCGACCGCGACATGGCCTTCATGACGGACTTCGTGGGCGCCGCCACGCCCACCGACCTGTCCCGGCTCGCGGCCGAGTTCGCCGTCGGCAACTTCCTGCCGCAGTCGCACGCCGTGCCGACGAACGTCAACCGGCAGCTGTTCTACACCGAGGGCACCGGCTTCAAGGAGTACCGGGCCGACCTGCGCAAGCCGGCCGTCGCCGCCCCGAAGCCGTTCGCCGCGCCCACCGACCTGTTGCCCGGCCCGTCGTGGACGTGGCAGCAGACGCTCACGCCGCAGCAGCTCCGGCAGCTCGGCGCGCAACCGCACAACCGGTACCTCACCGCCGTCTCGCTGCCGGCGCCGGGCGCCGCCCCGGCACCGGCGGTCCCGCCCGCCGTCGACCCCGACCTGGACCCGGCGCGGCCGGCGCGGACCGTGGGCCTGCCGAACAGCCAGCGCCTCGTCGCCGCGCACCTGCTGGCGACGTCCGACGACGCCGGCACCGTCCAGCAGGAGTTCGCCGCCGCGACCGCCGTCGCCGACCGCGGCGGGCTCGGCCGGCAGCCGGGTTCTCTCTACGACACGATCGCCGCCGAGATGCCCGGCGACGACGCGGACGACCTGCGGATGCGCACGCTGCGCGCCGGCCGGGACGCGATGAGTCTCGACGAGGCCGCGGCGATGCGGCAGCGCAACCCGTACGACAACGGCCATTTCGTCCGCGCCGTGCTCGCCCCCGACCCCGGGCCGCAGCGCCGCGACACGCCGATCGACGACGCCGAGCGGCGACGCATCGCCAATGCGCACGACGTGGTCGAGTTCGCCGCCGCCCGCGGCACCCAGGTGCACCTGATCGTGTACGACGACCCGGCCGGGCCGCCGCGCGACCACCCGGTGGTCGGCGCCAGGCCGCGTGCCCGGCTGGAGTTGCTGCGCACGATCGACCCGTCGGGTCACGTCACCTACGCACGCCATGTGCCACCGCCGTCGACCCCGGCGAGCGACACCGACAGCGACGGCGACAGCGATTCCGGCGGCTTCGGCCTGTTCGGCGACGACGACGGCTACGGCGGCTTCGGCGACGGCTCCGCCGACCACGACAGCGACGGGGACCGCGACGGCGACGGAAGCGACGACGCTCTCGTCCCGTCCGCGCCGGCCGACGACCCGGCCACCCGGTCGACCGCCGACGCCACCACCGCGGAAGAGACCGCAGCGGAAGAGACCCCCGCCGCGGAGGACACCCCAGGCGAGACCACCGCCGGACGGGACACCGCGGAAGAGACCACCGCGGAAGAGACCACCGCCGGCGAGGACACCGCGGGCGGGACGTCGTCGGCCACCGGGACCACCCCGGCGCTTCCGTCGCCCGACGCGGTACGCCGGAGCCTGCCGTCGTACCTGCGGGAGAGCCGCACCCTCGGCCTCGCCGAGCAGTTGCGTGCGACCGAGAACGCGGCGCTCGGCACGGCGCTGCGGACCCTCGACCCCGGCCTGTCCGACGACGTGGTCGCCGCGGTGGAGGCGGACAGCCGCGACGACGTGGACCAGTTCCTCGGCGAGGGCCGACCGTATCCGGTCACGATCGGCGGGCGTCCCGCCGAGCTGCGGGTCACCGCCGTCCTCGACTGGGACGCGCTCACCGTGGACCGGGCCCACGACGACCCGCGCAAGGTCACCGCCAAGACCCGGGAGAACCTCACCCACACGCTGCGCCACAACCGGGACCGGCACGTCGAGCCGAAGGCGACTGTCACCGCGATGCCCGGTGTCGTCATCGGGATCGGCGGCTCGGTGCCGACGGCGCCCACCGTCGAGTACTCCGCCGCCCACAAGGACACGTACACGTCCACCACCACTGTCAAGGTCACCGGACTGACCGAGGTGACGGTGCCGATCCGGTTCGTGGCCCGGCTCGTGCGGCCCGGCCGTCCCGCCGCCGAACCGGTCGAGACCTCGGGGAGCGTCGCTCTCGCCGTACACACGGGGTTGCGGACGGCAGACGCGACCGCCACCGCCGCCGCGGACCGTGCGCTCGACGCGCCGGTGCCGGCCCGGTTCGGGGTGGAGAGTGTCCGGAGCCGGCCGGCCGATCCGGGCGCCACGTTCTTCGACCAGGTGGAGGCGATCCTCGCCGAGGACGGCATGGCCGACCTCGTCCGGATCGGCGCGCCCGGCCGCCCGGTGATGCAGAAGCTGCTCAGCGACGCGACGTTCTCCGGCAGCCTGCCGGCGATGGTGGTCACCGACCCGGCGAACGTCCACGACGGCTGGGTGCGGTCGGGTTCGCTGCCGCGCGCCGCGCGCACCGGCTGGCGGCGTTTCTTCCAGGGCCGGGCCCGGCAGGTCGAGGTCCGCCTGGTCGCCCGGCAGGTCGAGGAGGTGGAGCGGGTCGACGGGCTCACCCACGTCGACACGTCCGCGTTCGGCGGCGAGGGCGCGAGCGCCGCCGCCACCAAGCGGCCGTGGGGTCTGTGGGGCCTCGCCGGCGCCGGAGTGGACGCCGCGCCGCTGAGCCTGGTCGTCGGGCCGCGCGTCGGCGGCGGCCGGGAGCGTGGCGCCACCCAGACGATCGCCGAGCGGACCGGCGGCAAGCAGACGGTGACGGGCACCGCGCCCGGCGTCCGCTACCGCGTCGAGTACGGCGTCCAGGTGCGCGTCCTGGGCCGCGCGCCGCGGATGCTGTCCGGTTCCGTCGACGCGCTCCAGTGGACCACCGGCGACCGGCTCCCCGGCACCGCCCTCGACCCGGACGGCCGGGAGTGGCGCGGACGGCGCGGCGCCGACCGGACCCACTTCGCACCGGCACGCGTCGAGCAGGGCGAGTCGTTCGGCGGCGCGTACCTGACCCGGGTCGGCGACCGCAGCCTGTACGAGACGGTCGCCGACGCGGTGCGGTCGGTGCCCGGTCACGAGCGGTTCCGCCTGGCCACCCGCGACGAGATGCTGCGGCACTTCGGCGACGAGCAGCTCGCCGACGGGCTGACCCCCGAACTCCAGGCGGCGCTGACCCGGTCCACCGACCTGCGGACGCAGCTCTCCCCCGACCAGCTGCGTCACCTGGCGGACCGGATCGTCGGCCCCGGGCTGAAGATCCCGCTGATCCGCACCGGCACGTTCCACGACCACGTCACTGTGGTGACCATCCGGGGCAGCCTCGGCGACGTGTCCGACGGCGACCTGCTCGACCACGACAAGATCGGCACCGCCGCCAAGCGGACCGCCAGGTCCACGGTGACCAGCGCCCGCGACGACAGCCGGTCGGCCGAGCTGAGCCTGGAGCCCCGCATCCTCGGCCCGCTCGGCCAGGCCGCCTCGACGCTGCTCGGCGGTCCGCGCGCCGCGCTCACCTGGGGCACCACCGACGAGAGCGCCGTCACCGGCGGGCAGTCCACCGAGAGCGACCACGGGCCGGCGCTCGACGACGACGGCAAGCCCACCGGGGTACGGCTGCGCGAGTTCGCCGCCACCCTCGACCTCACCGTCAGCACCCGGTCCACGGTGCGGGTCAACCAGGCCGGGCGGCAGCTGTCCCTCGGGACGTACGGCCGGGACGTGCCCACCGTCGTCGCCACGTCCGAGCAGCGTCCCCGCACGCACCGCCTCGACGTGCGCATGCTGGTCCCGGAGACGCGCGTGTCCCGGCAGCGCCCCGCTGCGGAGCCCGGCCCGGTCCCCCGCGACGTGGAGACCATGGCGTACCCGCCTCCGCTGAGCCGGCTGACCGGCGGGCCGCACGATCTCGACGGACGCCGGGTGGAGTCGTTCGTCGGCGCCGACCGGTTGCAGGAAGCGGTAGTCGACACGCTGCGCGACGCCGGCCGGGACGACGTCTACGCGGTCGAGGACGGCCTGATATCCACAGTGGTCGCCGACGAGTTGTCGCCCGAACGCCTCACCGGTGACGCCGAGCTGTTCAGCCGTCCGCTGGCACTGAGCAACCTGTGGCACGGCCGCCGGGCCGCCGACGCCCGCGCCGACGTGCGGGTACGGCTGCGGCCCACCAACCCGACGGTGCTCGACGGCGCCGAGTTCGCCCGGGTCGAGCGGACCTTCGCCAGCGGCACCGCCCGCAAGAGCACGAACGCGCGCGCGATCGAGCTGAGCGTCTCCGGCACCGGCGTCGCCTCGGTCAGCGGGCCGGTCACCGACCACGGCGGCAGCACCGGCCGGCCCGGGGGCGCCGTCATCCTGTCCGTCACGCCGTGGCGGCGGGCGTGGGGGCGGATCAGCGAGCGCAGCGTCTCGGGCGTGTCCAAGCTGCGCCTCGGCGGCGGCCGGGCCGAACGCGAACTGCTGGTGCGGGTGGACGTCGAGGCGGAGGTGGTCGCCGAGGCCCGGCACGACAGCAACCTGCGTCCGCTGGGCCGCTGGCCCGGCGCACCGGCCCGGCGGGCCGGCCGGCGGCTCACCCTGCCCGGCGCGGTCGTCATGCGGATGACCCCGGCGGAGCTGCAGCAGCTCCAGGACCGCGACCGCGCCCGCCGGCACGGCACCGCCGACGTACGGCTGCAACTGGAACACGCCGAGCGGGCCGGGACGCTCCGCGCCGACCAGGACGAGCAGCGCGCGCGGATGGCCCGCGAACAGGCCACGGAACGCGGGAACCTGCTGCGGCGGCAGCACACCGAGCAGCGCGACGCCCGCGCCTACGTCGACCGGGTCCACCGGGACCGCGCGGTCGGCGCGGCGGCCCGGCAACTCGTCGACGACTCCTTCGCCGCACTACAGGACCGCCACCGGCGCGAACTCGGCGAGCTGACCGCCACGCACGACACGGCCACGCAGACGCTGCTGGCGGCGCAGGAGCAGGAGCGGGCCACGCAGGCCGAGCACCAGCAGCGGGAACGCGACCTGGTACGCGAGGCACAGCAGCGGCGCGACGAGGACGCGGCCGGCCCCGGCACGACCGCCCATGCGGCACAGCCGGAGTTCCGGCCCGGACCGCGACTGTCGCTCGGCATCGGCGGCGTCACCACCCACATCGACCTCACCGACCGCATCCCGCACCTGCGGCGTGCCCTGGCCCGGGAGTCGAGCGAGGAACTCGCCCAGGCGATCCTGCCGTCGACCCGGGACCGCGGCCCGAACGACCCGATCCGAGGGCTCGGCAGCACCGGCTTCCTCGGCGCCGCCCACCTGCACCTGGCCGACGCGCTCAACGGCGGCCGGAGCGAGACGGTACGGCTGGAACGGCGGTTCCGGGGCGCCACGTACCACGTCACGCTCACCGCCGAGCCGGTCGGCGAGCCGAGCTTCACCGGCATCGACCTGGTCGACGAACTGTCGGTCACCGACCGCGCTGTGGTCGGCGAGGCGCACACCCGCACCACCTCGCGAACGGCGGCGCAGGTCACGCTGACCGGGCGGGCGCAGGGCACCGAGACCGACCGGGTCGACGGCGACGCCACCCGCACCACCGGGCACGGCCCGGCCTCCGGCACCGTGGCCGCCGGGCTCACCGGCACCGCGGCCCTCGGCAACCAGGCCACCAAGTCGACCGAGCGCACCGGCCGCACGTACGAGCAGTCGCTGACCGTCTCCGGTCCGGTGCCCACGTACCGCGGGCCGGTGCGCCTCACCGTCACCGTCACCGGCAGAGGGCTGCCCGAGGGCGGCGTGTCGGTCCACGCGGTCCACGACGTCACCACGTACTCGGCGACCGAGGGCAGGCAACCGGCCGCCTCCGGCCCGGTCACACCGGTTGCCGACGAGCAGACCACCGACGAGGGACGGCGGCTGTGGCGCGAGGAGGCCGGGTTCGACCGGCTGCCCGAGCCGGGCCGGTTCGCCGTCGAGGACGTCCTGGTCGACCTGCCCGGCCTGCACGACGCGGCCCGGCAGGCGCTCGTCGCCTCCGGCGCCGCACCCGGCCGGGACGTCGACGCGGCGCTGCGCGACACGCTGACCGTGAGCCGGATCAAGGCGCTGCCGGCGATGCTGAACGGCGCGTTCCCGCTGCCGATGCCGGCCGGGCTGGGCCGCGACCTGTTCCTCGACGCCCGCCTGGTGGCCCGCCCGAAGCTCCTGCGCGCGGACGCCACGGTGAAGATCGGCGGCTCGGCGAAGCGCAGCGCGGACACCGAGTACGAGCAGACCGCGGGCCGTTCGTTCGCGCTGAAGACGGCCGGGCCGCTCGTCGTCGGCGGCGTCGGCCATCCGGGCGGCGCGAGCCGGGTGGGCGAGCGGCAGGACTTCGCCGCCGTGAACGCGGCCACGCTGGTCGAGCAGCAGCTCTACCGGACCGACCCGGGCGCCCAGGTGAAGGACGAGGGCAAGGTCGCCGCCGCCACGACCGGCAAGCCGGCCCGGCGCACCGACCCGGACGACAAGCTCACCGCCGCTGTCGAGTACGACGTCGAGTTCCGTTTCGTCGCCCGGTCCCGCGACGCCGCCGGCAAGCACCGGGCCGGCACCGAGGTCCGGGTGCCCGGCGGCTTCGTCGTCCGGCTGGACGAGGCGGCGGCCCGGGACGTCACCGGCCGGGGCCTCCCCCCGGGTCTGCGTACGTCAGCGCTCGCCGTCGCCGACGCGGCGAAGACGCTGTCGGCCGCGGCGGCCCGCCTGGACGGGCTGACCTCCCGGACGGACGCGGACGCGGAGGCCGTCGCCGAGGCCGAACGGGCCCTGACGGAGGCCGAGAACGCCTGGTGGGACGCCTACCGCGCGCACGAGGCCGAGGTCGCCCCGCCACCGGCCCCGGCACCGCCGGTGGACGTGCCCGCCGCCGAGGTGGCCGCGCCCACCGCGCAGGCGCCGGTCGTCGGCGACCCGGTCGACGTCACCACCGGCCGGGTCCTCTACACCGAGGTCGACGCCCGGCTCCCCGGGCTCACCCTGGAACGGACCCACCGCTCCGACTACCGGTGGGGCCGCTGCTTCGGCCCGACCTGGGCCTCCACGCTGGACCAGCGCGTCGTCACCGACGGCACGTACGCGCGGTTCCTGGCCGCCGACGGCTCCATCCGCACGTACCCGATGCCGGCCGAGGGCGACGAGGCGCTGCCGGTCGTCGGCCCCGGCGGGCCGCTGCGCCGGCTGGCCGGCGGCGGCTGGCTGCTCACCGAGCCGGGCCGGTCGCTGCTGTTCGCGCCCGCCGGCGCGCACGGCGACGCCTGGCTCACCGACGTGGTCACCGACCGAACCGGATGGCGGATCGAACGCTCCGGTGACGGCACACCCGAACTCCTGCTCTCCGCGTCCGGCCTGGTCGTGGTGCCGCACCTGGCCGGCGGCCTGGTCGTCGGCGCGCACGTCCGCGCCGAGGACGACACGGTCCACCTTCCCTCCTTCGGCTACGACGAGCGGCGGCGCCTGGTCGAGGTCCGCAACTCCTCCGGTCAGGAGACGCGGCTGCGCTACGACGACGCGGGCCGGCTCGTGCGCTGGCAGGACCGCAACGGCGAGTGGTTCGGATACGACTACGACGGGGCGGGCCGCTGCGTCCGGGCCGGCGGCGGCGGTGACCGGCTGCGCTACGCCCTGCGGTACGACGACGGCGTCACGCACGTGACGGACTCGCTGGGCCAGGTGACCCGGTACGAGTTCGACGAGCAGCACCGGGTCACCGCGATCGTCGACCCGCTGGGCGCGACGGTCCGGCAGGAGTGGGATGCGACGCACCGGCTGCTGTCGCGCACCGACCAGCTCGGTCGCGTCACCCGGTTCGACCACGACGCGCGCACGCTCACGCTCCCGGACGGTTCGACCCGCCCGGTCCCGGCGCGCCGGCCCGCGCCCGCGCCCGCGGGCGACGTCGAGTTCGACGCGCTCGGACGGGTCCGGGCGATCTGGGCCCCGGACGGCGCGGTCACGACGTACGGCTGGACCGCCGAGGGGGATCTCGCGTGGCGGGCCCGCCCGGACGGCTCCACGCAACGGTGGTTCTACGACGGTGAAGGGAATCTGGTGGACGTCATCGACGCATCAGGAAGGGCGGTGAGCTTCGAGTACGGCCCCTTCGATCTGCCCACGGCACGGGTGGATCAGGCGGGGAACCGCACCGAGTTCACGTACGACACGGAACTACGACTGACATCGGTGCGGAATCCGGCCGGTCGGACGTGGCGCTACGAGTACGACGCGGCCGGCCGGCTGTGCGGGCAGACCGACTTCGACGGCCGTAGCCAGCGTTACCGGCACGACGAGGCGGGTCAGCTGGTCGCGCACACCGACGCCGCCGGCACCGTCACCCACTACCGCTGGGACGCGCTGGGCCGGGTCGTCGAACGCCGGGTCGGCGACGCCGTCACCCGCGTCGAGTACGACGCCGACGGTCACGTGGCCGCCGTGCTCAGCCCGGACGCGCAGGTGCGGTTCACCCGGGACGCGGACGGCCGGGTGGTGTCCGAGACGATCAACGGGCGGACGGTGCGCACCTCGTACACCGCCTCCGGCGCGGTCGAGACCCGCACCACGCCGTCGGGCCGGTCGAGCCGCTGGACGTTCGACGCCGACGGGCGCCCGGAGAGCCTGACCGCCGGGGAGCACCTGCTCGGCTTCACCCACGACGACGCCGGACGCGAGATCGGCCGGACCATCGGCGGCCTGGTCGCGCTGCGGCAGACCTTCGACGCGGCCGGCCGGCTCACCGGCCAGCACATCGCCGACGGCGCCGAGCGCCGCTACACCTACGACGCCGCCGACCGGGTCACCGCGATCGCCGACTCGCTCGCCGGCGACCTGGCGTTCACCGCCGACGACACCGGCCGCATCCGGGCCGTCGACGGCGACGCCCCGCAGCGGTACGACTACGACGAGGCCGGCAACCTGGTCGGCGCCGGCGGCGGGCGCTGGGAGTTCACCGGCACCATGCTCGTGCGCTCCGACGACGCGACGTTCTCCTACGACGCGAAGGGCCGCCTCACCGGCCGGGTCGACGACGCGGGCGCGTGGCGCTTCGAGTGGGACGCCGAGGACCGCATGGTCCTGGCCGTCACGCCCGGCGGCGACCGCTGGCGCTACCGCTACGACGGTTTCGGCCGGCGCATCGCCAAGCAGCGCCTCGGCGACGGCGACCGGGTGCTGGAGGAGGTGTCCTTCGCCTGGTCCGGCGACCTGATGCTGGAGCAGACGCACCGCGACGCCGCCGGCGCCACCACCACGACCACGTGGGACTACCGCCCGGACGCCCCGGTGCCGGTCGCGCAGACCGACGACGGCACCCTCCGCGCGGTGGTCACCGACCCGATCGGCACCCCGACCCACCTGGTCGAGCCGGGCGGCGGGCTGCGCTGGTGGTCGCGGGGTGACCTGTGGGGACGCGGCGCGGACCGCACCGCGACGCCGCTCGCCTTCCCCGGCCAGTACGTCGACGCCGAGACCGGCCTGCACTACAACCGGTTCCGCTACTACGACCCGGCCACCGGCCGGTACGTCAGCCCCGACCCGCTCGGCCTGTCCGGCGGGCCGAACCCGACCGCGTACGTGAGCGACCCTCTGACCGTCGCCGACCCGCTGGGCCTGACCAGTTGCACGCCCGCCCCGGCGACACCGCACCCGCTGGCCGCTGTGGAACCGGCGCTCGCCGCGCCCTCGGACCAGACGCCCAGCAGCCTGCCCACGAACCCGGCACCGCCGCCGCCGAGCGCGCTCTACGGCATGCCGACCTGGGAGCGGGAGCCCCGACGCCACGCGGACGGCACCGTCACCTACGAGTACGTGGAGCGCGACACCCCGTCGCCGCCGCCGCTGAGCACACCGGTCGGGCAGGTCACCGCGCAGGCCCAGGCATGGTTCGACACTGTCGGTTTCGCCTCGCAGACGACGCTGGCCGACACGTCCTCGGCGGCGTACCAGAGCTACCAGAGCATCCGTTCCGACCTGTACGCGAGCACCGGGCACCGCCCGCGTACCGGTCCCCGCAGCAACCGGGACGGTCACTTCAACGAGCCGATGGTCGGCAACCGCCCGTACAACAACGCGGACGGGACCGGCCTCGGCGACCGGATCGGCGCGGAGTCCGACGGCGGTCGCCGGACCGCCAGCCAGATCGCGAACTACCTGCGGGGGTTCACGCAGATCGACTCCATCACCAGTGCCGCCGGGCGGGAGTTCGCCGCTGTGGTCACGTTCGCCGAGCAGGCCCGTGGCTACACCCAGGAGCGTCACGAGGCGGCGAACGCGCTCCAGGAGATCCACTCCCTGGCGAGGAGCGAACGCGCACAGCACTACTGGGAGAACGTCGGTCACTGGTACGGCCCCGCCCGTCGCGGTTACGCCAGCGAGGAGGACTACGTTCCGCCGTCGCAGCGGCCCCGGCCCGATCAGCTGATCACCGGTGAACGCAGGCGGCAGCGGACCACGATGCACGCCTACGCCGTCGACGGCGAGCCGAGCGGCAGCCGGGACCGGAACGACAGGTCGCGCAGCCCGCGGGACCGCAGCCGTCCCAGCGGCAGCAGCCACCGCCGGGGCCGTCGCCAGGAGTACGGCTTCCAGGGGCAGCAGACCGGTCCGGTCAGTATCGGCACCGCCTCCGCCGCCACGCAGGCGGACACCACGACACCACTGGCCGAGCAGCTGGCGGCGGCGCAGGGCGACCCGCAGGCGCAGGCCCGGATCCTCGACACCTTCCGGGACGCACTGTCGCGGAACGTCACGTTGAGCAACGGGTCGACGTTGCAGATCATGGCCGCCAACTCGCACGGCGACACGGCCAACACCGACGTCGACCTGGAGACGCTCAACGACGCGGACCGGCGGCACCTGCGGCAGATCCACCAGTCCCGTGACAGCGGCAACCAGAACGACTGCATCACGCTCACGATGGCGGTCGACAGCTACAAGCAGTCCGGGTTGATCACCCAGATCCCGCCGCAGACGCAGCCGAGGGAGCTGAGCGACCTCCAGAAGCAGTACCCGGGGCGCACCACCGAGGAGGTCGGCACCCTCCAGGGGCTGGTGGACGCGCTCGGCGCCATGCCGAACGGCACCAACGGCATCGTCGGCTTCCGCACCGGTGGACCGGGCACCGTCGGCCACGTGGTGAACGTGTCGAAGGACTCGCAGGGCCGGGTGACGTTCGAGGACTCGCAGGTCCCCGGTCTGGCCACGCTGCCGCAGATCGGGCCGGACGGTTCCGTCGTCCTGATCCGGACCAGCGACCCGGTGCCCGGCCCGTCCTCCGACGTGGACATGGCGTCGGTCCGCGACGTGGACTCCGACGTGGACATGACCTCGGTCCGCGACAGTGACTCCGACGTCGACATGGCCTCCGTCCGCGACAGTGACTCCGACGTCGACATGGCCTCCGTCCGCGACAGTGACAGCGACGTGGACATGGCGGACTTCTCGCCGACCACCGAGACGTTCGCCGGTGTGGCACCGGAGGCGGTGGCGAAGACCACCGCGCAGACGCCGACGGTGGGTGACCCGATCGACGTCACCACCGGCCGGATGATCCTCACCCACACCGACGCGGTCATGCCGGGGCTCACGCTGGAGCGGACCTACCGCTCCGACTACCGGTGGGGCCGGTCGTTCGGCCGCGCCTGGGCCTCCACCGTCGACCAGCGGATCGTCGTCGACGGCGAGCAGGTCCGCTACCTGGCCGCCGACGGCTCGCTGCTCACGTACCCGCTGCCCGCCGAGGGCGAGGTGGCGCAGCCGGAGACCGGCCGGACGCTGCCGCTGCGCCGGCTGGTGGGCGGCGGCTGGCTGCTGACCGACCCGACGTCCGGCCGCAGCCTGCTGTTCGCCGCGGCGTCGGACACCGAGTCGCTGCTCACCGACGTCACCGACGGCGGCGTCCGCTGGACGATCGTCCGCGACCGCCGGGGTACGCCGACCCGGCTGCTGTCGTCCACCGGGGCCACCGTCGCGTTCACCTCGTCCGCCGGGCTGGTCACGATGGTCTCCCTGCCCAACGCGGCCGGTGACCTGACGGTGGCGTCGCAGTTCGGCTACGACGGCGAGCTCAACCTGATCGAGGTGACGAACTCCTCGGGCGACCCCGAGCGCTTCACGTACGCCGACGGGCGGCTGGTGCGCTGGGAGGACCGCAACGGCGAGTGGTACACGTACACCTACGACGGGGCCGGCCGGTGCGTCGCCACCGACGGCAGGGGCGGCTACCTGCGTTACCGGTTCGACTACCAGCCGGGCCGCACGGTGGTGACCGGCTCGCTCGGCGCGGTGCGCACGTACGAACTCAACGACCGCTTCCAGGTGGTCGCGGAGACCGACGCGCTCGGCGCGACCACGCGCAACGTCTGGGACGAGGCGTACCGCCTGCGGTCCACGACCGACCCGCTGGGCCGCACCACGTCCAGCGAGTACGACGCGCTCGGGCGGCTGACCGCGGTCACCCGGCCGGACGGCAGCCGGTCCACCACCACGTACGACGAACTCGGTCGCGCGGTGTCCTGGACCGACTTCGACGGCAGCACCCGCAACCGCCAGTTCGGCCCGGACGGGCTGATGGTCGCCGAGGTGGACGCCTCCGGTGAGGTGGTCCGGTACGAGCAGCCGGCCGCCGACGGCCGGGGCACGACCACCCACGTCGGACCGACCGCCGTCGTGCGCGACGCGGCCCGCCGGATCACCTCGGTGAGCACCGGGCAGGGCGAGACGGAGTACGTCTACGACACGCTCGGCCGCCTGTTCAGCATGCAGGACGACACCGGTCTCACCGAGTTCGGCTGGACGCTGGAGGGTGACCTGGCCTGGCGGGAGAACCCGGACGGCTCGGTCGAGGAGTTCCTCTACGACGGCGAGGGCAACCTGGTCGAGTGGGTCGACGCCACCGGCCGCCGGACGTTCCGCGAGTACGGCGCGTTCGACCTGGTCACGGCCGAGATCGACGACGAGGGCAACCGCACCGAGTACGCGTACGACACCGAGCTGCGGCTGGTCCGTGTCACCAACCCGGCGGGCGCGACGTGGAGCTACACGTACGACCCGAACGGCCGGATGGTGTCCGAGACCGACTTCGACGGCCGCACCCAGCGGTACGTCTACGACGCCGCCGGGCAGCTCGTCGAGCGCACCGACGCGGCCGGCGAGGTCACGCACTACACGTACGACCTGCTCGGCCGGCTCGTGGAGCGGCGCACCGGCGAGTCGGTGACGCGCCTCGCGTACGACGCGGCGGGGCGGGTCGTCCCCGCCGAGGGTGACGACTCGCCGATCCGGCCGGAGCACGACGCCGCCGGCCGGGTGGTCACCGAGCCGCTGAACGGCGTCACGGTGTCCACCTCGTCCGGCGGTTCCCTGCCGGAGCCGCGCACCGCTCCCGTACCCCGGCGGTGACCCGCCGCCCGCCCCGGCCGTCACGGCGGCCGGGGCGGGCACCCGTCCGACCACCATCGACAGAGAAGGACCACCTGATGAACGTTGACGACGCCCGCACCCGGGCGCAGGCCGCGCTGCGCCGGCTGGAGAACCCGGCGCAGCCGCTGACGCTGCTCGCCCCGGACGCACCGGCCGAGTACGAGTGGTGCTGGGTGTACCCGTTCAACACGGTCCGGGCCACCGAGACCGGCAACATCATGGACACGCTCGCGGTCGGCCCGCTGGTCGTGCCCAAGAACGGCGCCGAGCCCTGGGTGGCGCCGTCCGCCCCGCCGCTGGAGCGCTGGCTCAACGAGTACGCCGCGCGGGAAGGGCTGCCGGCGGTGCCGGTCCCGGCCGCACCGGACCCGTTCGCCTGATCCCGGACGGACGGCCCGCCGTGACCGTACCGTCGCGGCGGGCCGCCGCCACCTGGAGGAACCATGACCCACAGCGCCGAACCGCTCGACGTGCTGCTGCGCCGGATGATGCGCGGTGACGCCACGGTCGAGCAGGTACAGGCCGCGCTGCGTGCCTCCCCGCTCGACCTGGCGATGAACGGCGACGGCCGTCCCCTCGTCGTCCACTCCTTCGACGACACGCCGTGCGTGGTCGTGGCCACCTCGGCCGACGAGCGCGCACGCACCTTCGCGCCGCAGTGGCGCCGGGTCGAGGCGGTCGAGCTGGCCGAGCTGCTGCCGGACGGCATCGACGTCCTGGTCGACCCGGGCGGCCCGGAACCGGTACGGCTGGCCGCCGCGGTCGTCTGGCACGCGCTCCGGTACGAGGACGAGGACGCCGGCTGATGACCGACGACGAGTTCCTGTTCCTGCTCGACCCGGAATGGCCGGCCGGCGACGAGGACGACGAGCCCCCGTTCGAGGCGGTCCTCGGGGTGTGGCAGGCCGGGGCGGACGGCGAGGTGGGCGAGTTCCGGAGCAACCCGGACTACCGCCCACACTTCCCGGACTCCCCCACCGACCCGGTCGACGCCCTGCTACGCCTGGCCGCGGCCGGTGCGGCGCAGCCGGCGCACCTGCGGTCGGTGCTGCGCGCGTCCACCCTCCACCTGGCCGTGAACGGCGACGGGCGGCCGCTCGTCGTCCACGTCCCCGGCGACGAGCGGTGCGTGGTGCTCGCGACCGGCGAACCGCACCGGGAGCCGGTCCCGGCCCCCGGCTGGCGGCTGCTGCACCTGGCGGAACTGGCCGACGTGACCGGTGACCGCGACGCGCTCGTCAACCCCGGCGGCGCCACGCCGGCCCGCCTGGCCGCCGCCTTCCTGCGCGAGACGGCGGCGACGCCGTGAGCACGGGCCCGCTGCACCTGCTCTGCCTGCGCGCCGCGGGCCGGATCCCGGACGGCGACCTCGCCGTCCTGCGTACGCTGCTCGCCCGCGGCGACCACGGCGCCTGCGCGGCACGGCTGCTCGGCGCGTTCCCGCAGTCCGCGGCGGAGATCGCGGCGCTGGCCGCGCTGCTGCCCCCGGAGACGCCGCTGCTGCCCGAACCGGCGGCCGACCAGGACGTGGACGCCGACCCGGCGGCCCTGTTCGTCCCGTTCCCGCCCACCGACCTGCCGCTGTACGCGACGACCGCGCCGCTCGTGGTGGACGAGACGGCGGGCGGCACCGTGGACGGTCTCGACCGGGTGCTGCTCGATGTGCTGGACCCGGCCCGCACCGCCGGGGTGTGGCGCTGCTGGCGGATCACGCGGGGACCGGACGACACGGTGCACGCGGTGCGCGTCTACCTGGTCGAGGCGACGGCGCCGGACGACGAACTGCCCGCGATCAGCGACCGGGGACAGCGGGCGCTCGCCGACGCCGGGCACGCCGCGCCGGTCGAGGTGTACCGGCCCGACCTGCCGCTGCCCGCGTACCAGTGGGCGGCCCGGTCCCGGTCCGCGCTCGTCTGGGCCCCGCAGCCGCCCGGCGAGGTGCGCCTGGCCGCCGACGGGGACGCGCGGCTGCCTGTCGACGACGACGAGATCGCGCCGTTCGTCACCCACCTGCGGTCCGCGCCCGCGCTGACCGCGCACCTGCGTACCGACGGCGCCTGGGTCTGGCCGGCCGCCCTGGCCGACCGGCTGCTGGACGAGGGCGCGCTGGCCGACGAGGGGCTGCTGCGGCACCTGCGGCGGTGCCGGGCCGACCCGCCGCCGCCGGCCGGCGCGGTCGCCGTACACCGGGCGCTCGCCGCCCTGGTACGCGCGGGCGCGCTCTGACCGGCTGCACGAACGCCTCGGGTCGCGGTGTCCTTCGGGCACGAGCCCCGGCGCTGCGCGGTGCTCCCGGCGGCCGCCGTGGTCGAATGCGCCGACGCCCGCCGACGAGGACGCGAGGAGGCCGGGAATGACGGAGCAGGACGAGCTGCACACCGCGCTGCTGCACCTCGGTGGCCGGGTGCCGGACGCGCTGCTCGCCGAGGCGCGGCTGCGGCTCGCCGACACCGGCGCGGTGTCCGTCCCCGAGCCGCCCGGACCGGTGGACCTGGCGTTCACGTTCGCGTCGGCCGTACCGAATCCGCGTGTCTTCGGCGGGCGGGTGCCGCCGCTGGCGGACCTGACCGGCCGCGAGGGCCTGATGGACGACACCGACCGGGTCGCGGTCGCCGCCGCGCGGCAGCAGCCCGGCGCCGTCGCGCTGTGGCGCGGATGGCGGATCGCCCCGGAGTGGGCCGCCTCGGTGATCCCGCCCGCGCCGGTCTACGTGCTGGAGACGAGCGGCCCGCAGGCCGGGACGGCGGCGACCGTGATGCAGGCGCTGGCCGGGGCCGGGATCTCGGCCCCGCTGGTCGAGGTGTACCGACCCGGCGACAAACTCCCGCCCTACTCGGCCGCGGCCCGCCGGTCCGGCGCGCTGCTCTGGGCCGACCGGGACGCCGGGCCGCTGCGGATCGCCCGCGTCTTCGACGAGGTCGACGACGACGGCGCACGCTTCGCGCCGGACCGCGAACGGCTGTCCGGCACGGACCTGGCGCGGGCGGCGGCGTACCTCGACGCGGGCGCGCCGGTGCTCGCCACCACCGCGCGCGGGCTCGACGTGGTGGAGCCCGGACGCGGACAGGTCGTGCCGATGACCTACCGCACCGACGGGAGCTGGCTCTGGCCCGAGTCGGTCGCCTACTACCTCCAGGCATATGGGCTGGCGCCGGAACCGGACCTCCTGGCCCACATCCGGTCGCGCGGCGACCGGCTCCCGGTCACCGATCCCGCCGACGAGCACCGCGCGCTGGCGCTGCTGTTCCAGTCGTACGCCCTCGTCCCGGCGGAGGCGGAGGCGTGACGATCTTCGTGGCGATCGCGTCGTACCGGGACCGGGAACTGGTGCCGACGGTGCTGGACTGCCTGGCCAGGGCGGCACGCCCGGAGGACGTCCGGATCGCGGTGTGCTGGCAGCACCTCGGCGACGAGGACATCTCCGCCATCCGCGACCTGCCGCAGGTGGACGTGCAGGAGTACGACGCCCGTGACAGCCGCGGCGCGTGCTGGGCCCGGGACAAGACGTTCCAGCGCTACCGCGGCGAGGACTGGCTGCTCCAGGTGGACAGCCACACCCGGTTCGCGCCGGACTGGGACGTACGGCTGATCCGGATGGCGCGGGAGACGGGTGCGGCGAAGCCGGTCCTGACCGCGTACCCGGCGAGCTACGAGCCCGATCAGGAGTTCACCGGCGCGGGCGCGCCCGCCGAGATCGTGGTCAGCGACTGGACCACGTTCGGCGTGCCGGTCCTCGGCCAGCGTCTCATCGAGGGGGCCGGGCCCGGCGTACCGCCCAAGCCGGCGCTGTTCCTGGCCGCCGGGTTCCTCTTCGCGCCCGGCTCGTTCGTCGCCGAGGTGCCCTACGACCCGGGCATCTACTTCAACGGCGAGGAGATCACCCTGGCCCTGCGCGCCTTCACGTGGGGCTACGACCTGTTCCACCCCACCGAGGTGCTGGCCTGGCACTACTACATCCGGCAGGACAGGCCGCGCCACTGGAGCGATCACGTCGAGTCCGACTGGGCCCGCTACGAGGAGCTGAGCCGCCGCCGGGTGCTCTACATGCTGCACACCCCGCCGACCGACCGGCTCGGCATCGGACCGGTACGCACCCTGGAGCAGTTCGTGGCGCACACCGGCTGCAACTTCACCCGCCGCACCTGGACCGACATGCTGGCCCAGGAACTCGTGCTGCTCTGATCAGCTGCCGCGCGCCGGCTCCTCGGCGCCGCTCGACCAGCGGGTCTCGGCGATGGCGGTGGCGAGCCGCGCCAGCTCCGGATGCTGCTGCGCGTACGACGTGACGTGCTCGGCCAGCTCGTGCTGGGACTGCCACCGGATCTTCCCGGCCCGCACCAGCGCCCGGTCCAGCGCGAGCGGGTCGCCGCGCAGGTGACGCCGCACGTCGACCAGGACGCCGGTGAGCGACTGCTCCTGCTCGTCGGTGCCGGGTAGCGCCGTCACCATCGCCGGCAGCGCGGCGACCGTCTCGTCGTCCATGCCCGGCACGAGGCCGATGAGCGCCTTCTCCCGCGCCTCCGGTCGGGTCTCGGCCAGGTACGCCATCCCCGCCTCGTCGGCGGCCAGGTGCCGCAGCGCGGGGTCGCGGCTCAACTCCGCCACCGCCGCCGTCACGTCCGGCCGAGTGCCGGCCGGACCTGTGCCCGCCGGATCGGTGCCGGCCGGATCGGTGTCGTCGGCAGCGGTGCCGGCGGCGTGCACGACGGCCGGGCCGCCGAGGTCCGGATCGGTGACCGCCGGGCCGGGGTTCCTCCGGACGGTCGGGACCGGGGCGGCCACGGCCGGATCGATCCGGGTCGCGGCGAGGTCCGTCGCGTCGGTGTGGACGGACGGCGACACCGCCTCGGCCCCGGCGGGTGCCGCTTCCGGCCGCCCGGCACCGCTCCGCGCCGACCTGCGGGCGCGCAGACCCAGCAGCAGGGCGGCGAGCGCCGCCAGCCCGGCGAGCGCCAGCAACGCCGCCCGGCGGCCGATCCCGGTGGAGCCGGACGCCTGCTCGGCCGCCTGTGCTCGGGGCGCCTCCTCGGGCAGCACGGCGGTGACGGAGGCCGTCAGGTCGATCTCCGGCGCGACGCCGCCGGTGGTCTTCGCGGTCTTCAGCACCCGGTTGCGGACCTGCGCCGGGTCGAGATCCGGGTACGCCGACCGGATCAGCGCCGCCTGGCCCGCCACGTACGCGACGGCGAGGTGCGTGCCGGTGCCGCTCACCGGCCGGGTGCCGGTGAGGCCGAGGCTCGTCACGTCGACGCCCGGTGCGACCACGTCCACGCCGCCGGTGCGGTAGCCGTCGGCCGTACCCCCGTCGGCCCTGATCCCGCCGACCCGCAGCACCGCGTCGTGCAGCGGTACGTCCGGGTCCGGCGGCGCCGACTCGCCCACGGCACCCACCACGACCACCGCGCCGGCCTCGACCGCCTCGTTGACGGCGGACACCACCTCCGCCTGACCGAGGTCCACCTGCGGCCCGACCGCGACGACGGAGGCGCCGGAGCCGACCGCCGCCCGGATGCCCGCCGCGCTCGCCGCGGCCGAGGCGCCGGGAGTCCGGCCCGCCACCCGGACCGGCATGACCGCCGCGTCCGGCGCGACGCCGGCCACTGCCGACCCCTTCACCGGCTGCGCCACGATCAGCCCGGCCATCGCCGTACCGGTGCCGAGGCAGTCGGCGTCACCGCGAGCGCCGCCGGTCGCCCGGTCGACGCCCGTCGTGACCCGGCCGGCGAGCGCGGGCAGGCCGCCGGCGACACCGGAGTCGACGACGGCCACGAGCTGGTCCCGGCCCCGGCTGTGCGGCCACGCCTGGTCGGCGGCGATCCGCGGAGCGGCCCACTGTGACCGGGCGTCCGAGGTCGCGGCGGTGCGGCACCCCTTCGGCGGGCGGACGGCCGCGTCGCCGCCGGCGGGTTGCCGCCCGGCCGGCGTGGACGTCCCGGGCGCCGGCTTCGCGGCCGGCGGGACGCCCTGGCGGACCTCGCTGCCGTACGCGTCCCACGGCAGCACCAGCACCCAGCCCGCCCGGAGCCGGGCGCCGTCGGTCAGTGTGGCGCCGTCCGGCTGGATCCGCCCGGTGTTGAGGGCGAACAGCTCGGCGGCCCGCGAGCCGTCGCCCAGGAACCGCTCCGCGATCTCGGTGAGGTTCTCCGGCTCGCCCTGGTGGGTCGCCTCCACCGTGTAGTACTTGACGTGGTCGCCCTCTGCGCGGCCCGCGGGCGCGTGCGCGTTGACGGCGCCGGCTGCCGGTGCGAGCGGCGTCAGCGCGAGCACCGCGGACGCGACGACCGCGGCGAGCACGGTCCGGACGACCGCCGGTGCGGTCCGGGTCACCCGCGACCACCTCGGGCGCCGGTCACGGGCGTGGCCCCGGACGTTGCGTGGTGCCGCGAACGCCGGGCGTCCGAACCATCCGTCATCGATCCACTCTTGAACCCGGTCGAGGAGACTGTCCATACCAGACGGGCAGGCTAGCATCGCGGATCCCCGATGCACGAAGGGCCGCCGGACGGTCCGGACCCGCCGTCCCCGGCGCCCCGCATCCGGCGCGAGACGCAGACCTCCTCCAACGAACGCCGCACGCGTGGTGTGCCGACCGTCGCGGCCGGCACACCCTCTAGACCGTCCTAGGACATCAGTCCGGTCGGGTTGCGGGACGTCACCGCGACGTGGCCCGCGCCGCCGTGTCGATGAGGTCCGCGACGGCCGCCGGCTGCGAGACGGTCACCGCGTGGGACGCATCGACCTCGACCGTCGTCGACCCGGCCCGCTGCGCCAGGAAGCGCTGCAGATCCGGCGGGATCGCCAGGTCCTGGGTGGTGACGAGGGTCCAGGAGGGAATGCTCTTCCAGGCGGCCCGCGTCACGCTGTCGGTCAGCGTGTTCGCCGCGGTCGGCCGCTGCGTGGCCGCCATCACCGCGGCGGTCTCCCGGGGGACGTCGGGGGCGAAGAAGTCCGGATAGGTTTCCTGCTTGACGTACTGGTCCATGTCCGCGCTGCCGTCCTGCACCGGGATCGGCACCGCCTGGATGTTGTCGGCGAGCCGGCTGCCGGGGAACCTCGCGTTCAGGTCGGCCACCGATTCGCCGGCATCCGGGCTGAAGCTGGCGACGTACACCAGGGCCCGGACGTCGGCGGCGCCGTCCGCGGCCTCGGTGATGACCGCTCCGCCGTACGAGTGGGCGGCCAGCACGACCGGTCCGGACAGGCTGTCCACGAGGGCGCGCAGGTAGGCGGCGTCCCCCGCCACACTGCGCAGCGGGTTCGCCACGGCGATGGCCGGATAACCCCGGCGCTGGAGGTCGGCGATCACCCCGTTCCAGCTCGACCCGTCCACGAATGCCCCGTGAACGAGCACGACAGTCGGCATTCCGGTCTCCGGCTTCGGTGCGGCATTCATGTGGCATTCCTTTCGACAGGCCCGGCGGAGACTCCAATATCGGGCACGCGCGGAATCGCTGTCAGCGGAATGGGGAAACGTCGGCGAATGGTCACACCGACCCTCCCGCCGCTATCCGAGGTGCCCGAATCCCGCAACCGGTTCCCATGAACGCCCGGCTGAGAGAATGCTGAGAACCGGCCGGTCCGGCGAGGGCCGGTGGGCACGTGCCGGACCGAACGTTCTGTTCGTTAAGATGGGGCCATGGCGCGTGAGAGCTCTGGCACCCGGCCCTCGGAGGCACGACTCCGGCTTCTCGACACGGCGACCAGAGTCTTCTACGCCGAAGGCATCCATTCCGTCGGGGTCGACCGGATCATCGCCGAGGCGAAAGTCACCCGCGCCACCTTTTACCGGCACTTCCCCGGCAAGGACGATCTCATTCTCGGCTATCTGCGCCGGGTGCACGAAATGGACCGCGCCGCCGTGGAAGCGGCGATCACGGACAACCCTTCTCCGGTCGATCGCCTGCTGGCCGTCGCCGACTCCGTCGCCCGGGGCATCCGGTCCCCCGGATTCCGCGGCTGCGCGTTCCTGAACGCGGCGGCGGAATATCCGGACGGCGAGCATCCGGTGCACCGGGAGATCATCGCCCACCGCCAATGGTTCCTGGACACACTCACCGCCCAGATGGCGCAGGTCCACGAGCCGACGGCGGAAGCCGCCGCCCGCCACTTCGTCATGCTCCGCGACGGCGCCATGGCGGCCGGCTGCCTCTTCGACCCCGCGCTGGTCTCGGAGACGTTCCTGCGCGGGGTCGAAGGGCTTCTGCGCGTCAACAGCGAGCGCGGGCCGGCCGGATCCGCCGGCTGACCCGGCGCTCAGGCCCTCGCGGGCGAGGCGCCCGCGCGCGCCGCGCGGCCGAGGCGGACGGCCGAGACGAGGAAGAACACGGCGCCGGGGACGGCGTAGCCGATCGCGCCGGCCAGCGCCGGATCGTCAGCCGACGCGGCCGCGACGAACGACGCCCCGGCGAGGACGGAGATGCCGCCACTGAGGATCATCGGCCACTGACCGCCCAGCCGGCGGCGTGGCACGGCCACGATCAACTGGACGAGTCCGGCCACGACCGCCCAGGCGCCCCACACCCGCAGCACGGCCGGGACGCCGGACGTACCGGCGACGGCCAGGCCGACGGCGGCCAGCAGGCTCACCGCGACGTTCACGTAGAGCGGGGCCGGCGATCCGGTGGCCCGCGAGGCACGGATGTCGGCCACGGCGGCGGCCACGTCGAACAGCGGGTAGATCACGAGCAGCGTCACGGTCACCGGGTCGAGGTGCCCGGCGAGCGGGAGCGTCACAGCGGCCCAGACGGCGGCGAAGACGAAGCGGACGAAGTACAGCCGCCGCAGTCCGGCCGCCGTGGCCGGGACGCGAGGGGCGGCGACGGAGGTGGTCATGGACTTCCTCTCGGTGGTTCCTGAGCGCGCGAACGTCCCGGCGGCCATCGGGGCGGCCAGGTAGAACGATCGTTCTGTCTGCACCAGACATGACCGCGCGCCGGCCCGGCGTCAAGACCGATCGTTCTCCCTCTCAAGGCGATCTCCGTGGCGTCTCCCGCCCCCCTGACGACCGCGGGTGGCTCATGCCTCGGCGTCGCGCTCGCCGCCCTCCCCCCGGACGACCGGCGAAGCCGGGACCTCCGGCGGCCGCCCGCGGTCACGCAGCGTGTCGACCGACGCGACCAGCGCCAGCACCACGCCCACCGCGACCATCCCGGCCATCGGCGCCCAGAGCGCCGCGGCGGGCGTGACCAGCAGCAGGAGCAGCAGGCCGATCAGCCGCGACGGGGACACCCGGCCGAAGATCTCGTACTCCAGCCGCATGCGGGCGACGAGGAACAGTGCCGGACCCCCGACCACGAACAGCAGCCAGCCGGGCCGGGGCGGCCCGTACGGGCTGTCGATCACCAACTCGTAGCCGACCGAGGTGACGAGCACGCTGAGCACGATCACCAGGTGCGTCCGTTCCGACGTCGCGCCCAGCCGGCCCGGCATGGCGGCGCGACCCATCGCCTCGGTCAGCAGCAGGCCGGCCCGGTGGAAGTAGATCCGCCAGAGCAGCGCGGTGGTGGCGAACGCGACCACGAAGGCGGCGGCCCGCTCGGCCGAGTAGTCCACACCGCCGTAGACCATGCCGATGACCAGGATGGACTCGCCGAGCGCGATGAGGAACATCTGCTGGTAGCGGTCGGCGAGATGGGTACCCGCGATCCGCCAGCGGCCCACCGCCGAGGCGCCGACCCGGGGCAGCGGCCAGCCCAGCGTCCAGGCGAGGTAGTCGACCGCGAGGGCGAGCGTCCACAGCGGCACGCGAAGGCGCTCCGGGCCCAGCGCGCCGGCCAGCCAGACGGGCGCGGTCACCGCCGCCCAGGCGGCGAGCCGGTACGGCACCAGCCGTCGCGGATGGCCGCGCAGCGCCACGCCGACCACGAGCGGCCGCACCACCATCACAGCCAGGTACGCGACAGTGAACTGCACGGCCCGCTCCTCCATGGCGCGGGGCAGCGTCACCGCCATGACCAGGCCCGCGAACATGGTGCCGACCACGACGGCCTGGATGACCGGCTGCTCGGGCTCGTACCGGCTGGTGATCCAGGCGGTGTGCGACCAGATCAGCCACAGCGCCAGGAAGAGCAGCAGGGTCCGCCCGAACCCGGTGACGAGCGCCCACCCGGTGTCGTCGCCCAGGGCCGCGAAGCGCTGGGAGACCCGGGCGAGCGCCACCACGAACGCCAGGTCGAAGAACAGTTCCAGGAGCGTCGCCCGGCCCGAACTCGCCGGTGGACGCAGCAGTTCGGCACCCCGTCGCGCCGCCATCGCCCTCCCCCGCCCGTCCCTCGTGGCCCCAACGAGCGCGACGGCGGCGGAGTTGCGCACGACTGCGGCCGGACGACCGCGGGCACGCGGTCGCGGGTGGTGCCGCGCGGGCGAGCGGCGTCCTCCCCGGAGGGCTACGTCACGGGCAGGGCCCGCCCGCGCAGACGTCGATCACCTTGCCGGTGAGCAGGAACACCGCCTTCTGCCGCTGGGCGCCGGGCTGGGCGCGCGGGAACTCGTGCGAGTCCTCGCCGTACTCCGGTCCGGCGGGCGCGAGGTTCGTCGGCGGCGGCGCGTACGCCGCACCGCTGTTCCAGACCACCATGGCCGAGCCGGCGTACGGGTACCTGCGGATCGGGGCGATGCCCCAGAACGGCCGCACGTCCGGCGACCAGCCGGGGGCGAGCGCCGGGGTGTGCAGGCGGGCGCCGATGGTGCGCGCCTGGACCTCCGCCGCGGCGGTCGAGACCTGCTGGTCGGCGAAGGCCACGTGCATCAGCACCCGGTGCGCCGGGGTACGCGGCAGCGGCCGGTCGGTCATGTGCTGGGCGTACCCGTTGGCCTCGGACCGGTCCCACAGCATCTGGAGCAGACCGAAGACGATCTGCTGGTCGATCTTGTCCGGGTAGTAGCCGTCGAGGACGGTCTGGAACGGGGCGAAGTCGACGCTGCGTTGCAGCAGCGTGGAGTAGTTCATCGCGGGCACGCCGAGCACCGAGCGGGTCCAGTCCTGGGCGATGGCGGTGAGCGCGCCGCCGTTGATGCCGCCCTGGCTGTTGCCGTCGTAGTGCAGTCCGCCCTTCACGTCGATCAGCGGCCGCCCGGCGGCGTCGCGGAACGCCGGGTGGGCGGCGAACCCGTTGCGGTGGATCATCGTCCGGCCCAGGAACAGGAAGTTCAGGAAGCTCTGCTGGAGCCGGTCGGCCACCGCCGGGAAGGCGCTGAGGTCGGTGAAGGCGCCCGCCACGTACGGGACGTCGGCCGCCGCCATGCCGATCCAGCTCGTCGCGCAGAACGTGAAGTCGTACGTCTGCGACATGGTCTTGACGTTGCCGACGTTGATCTCGGTGGGCCGGCCGAGCAGGCCGTGGCCGTAGAGCGAGAGGTGGGCCGGTCGCGCGGCGGACGCGCTGCGCGGGATGTTGCAGACGAAGTCGGCCGCCACCGTCGTGCCGGACGGTGTGGGCAGGGCGCTCGGCGTCGGCGGGGTGCCGTCGCCGCCGGGCGGCCCGTAGTGCAGGCGGGAGCCCGGCCCGCCGTCACCGGTCAGGTAGGACGGCACGGCGACGGTGCCGGTCACCTGCCGGGCGATCAGCGGATCCTGCTCCGGCGTGTAGTCGGTGACCTGGCTGACGGTGAACGAGGGCGCGCGGCGGCCGAGCGCGGCGAACGCGCCGTCCCGGACCGCCAGCATCCGCCCGGTCAGCCCCTGCCGGCTGGCGACCGTGAAGTCCCAGGCGAGGTAGAGGCTGTGCCGCTTGACCCCGGCCCGGGTCAGGTCGGCGAGGATCCGCTTCATCTGCGGCGCGCGCGGGTCACGCCGGTCTACGCCGGCACCGGTGACGTACGCGCGGAACGCCTTCGGCGCCGGGATCAGCGCGCCGTCGCCGTCGCGCATGCCGCGCAGGCCGACGACGTAGCGGGCGCCCTCGGTCAGCGCCACCGCCGGCCGGATGATCAGCGCCTGCCGGTCCGGGCTGCCGGCCGCGTGCGCGTCCAGTTCCGCCCAGTACGGCGTACGCCGGCCGGTGCGGGCGTCGAGCAGCACGATCGGCGCGTCCGGCGCCAGCGAGCGGCCGACGTCGGTGACCGGCGCGATCCGCGTCCGCGCGGCGTCGAGGCCGGGTACGCGCGCCAGGATCGGCGAGCCGGGGCTGAAGCCGTCCTGCCGGTTCCACTCGGCCGGGTCGATCGGCACGCCGAGCACGTTGGCGGGCATCGCGGAGGCAGCGAACCGGACCCGCTTGCCGGTCGGGGTGCTGCGGTCCGGGACGGTGAAGTAGTCGTTCGGGAACGGCAGCAGGCAGGCCGCCGGGTCGATCGGGTCGCAGGACCGCTGTCCGGGCGGCGCGGGAGGCGCGGACGGCGCCGCGGCGGCGCCGGAGCCGAGCAGCACGGCCGATGCGGTCACCAACGCGGACACGGCGAGACGGAGCCGTCTGGGGGTGGGCACGCGTGTCTCCTTCGACATCGGACGGTGGTGTTCTTCCTACGCTCGTGAACGGATCTCGGCAAGGGCCCGCACATCGACACTGCCGGATCAACGACGAAGAATCCGCAGGTCAGGCGCATAGCCCTACGGTGGGTCGCGAAGCATTCACGTCCAGTGGAGGACGTCATGACCACTCCCGCTCCCACACCACCGCCTCAGCTCCAGGTCGCCCTCGGCACCGCCGCCGATCCCGGTTCCGTGCACGCCGTCACCGGCACCGGCACGGCGTTGCTCGTCACCCACTACCCCGCGTCCGGCGCCGGCCGGCTGCACGTGCTCGACCCCCGTACCCTCGCCCCGGTCCGCCCGTCCCTGCCGGTCGGCCACGAGCCCCGGGCGGTGGCCTGGCACCCCGGACGCGGGCAGGCATACGTGATGAACCGGGGCGTGCAGAGCTACAGCGTCTCCCGGTGCGACCTGGCCACCGGCACGGTCACCGACATCCCGATCGGCTTCGGGCTGATCGCGATCGCCGTGGATCCGGTGGCCGACCTGCTCTACACCGCCGACTGGGCGCACAAGCGCCTGCACGTGATCGAACTGGCGGACACCACGCAGCGGCGCGTCGTGCCGCTGCCGTCGGCGCCGAACCGGCTCACGGTAGCCCCGGACGGCACCGTCTACGCCACGCTGTACGTCAAGGGGCTCGTGCCGGCCGACGACGCGCTCGCCGTGCTGCGTCCGGACGGGACGCTCACCGTGGCGCCGATCGAGCCCGCCCACCTCCAGCCGGGCGGGGTGGCGGTCGCGCACGACGGGATGATCTACGTCGGCTCGCTCGGCGGCGGGACAGTGCACCCGCTGTTCGGCGTGCACGACCCGGACAGCGGCCTGCGGCTCGGCGCGGTGCCGAGCGCGGCGGGCGTCCGCGACCTCGCGGCCGTGCCGGGACTGTCCCGGGCCTGGCTGGCGACGGACAAGGGCGTCCAGCTCGTCGACACCACCAACCCGTACGCGCCGCGCACGCTCGATCCGATCACCACCGGCCACGCCCCGTACGCGGTGGCGGTCACCGCCGACGGCACCGCGTACGTGGGCGACGTGGTGGACGGCACGGTGTCACTGATCCGGCCGGACGTGGCGAACCTGCCCCTGGACGCGGTCGCCACGCTGCTCACCGAGGCGGGCTTCGCCCCCACCACCGGGCTCGGCGCGGCAATCCGGGCGTACCAGACGTTCCACGAGCTGCCGGTGACCGGGCGGCCCGACGCCGTCACCGCCGCCCACCTGACCGCACCGGGCTGCGGCACCCCGGACCGGACGACCACCACCGGTTTCGTCCTCCAGGGTGGGCACTTCCGGCACACGAACCTGACCTACCACCTCGGTGACATGACGATGCCGTACGCCCGGGACGAGTTCACCGACGCGCTGAAGCACGAGCTGATCCAGGTGTCGTTCGACGTGTGGCGCGAGGTGCTGGGCGAGAACTGGTACGGGCCGTTCGAGTTCACCCGCGTCTTCGACCCGGCGCAGGCGGACATCGTCTTCTCCGTCGGCGACGACCCGGTGTTCCACGACACCGGCTGGTTCCGGACCGTCTACGCGGTGACCAAGTGGGGGGCCGCTCCGGGCTGGCCGGACACGGGCGGCCAACTTCCGGTCATCTTCAACCGGAAGATCAACTGGGACGCGCACGGGTACTTCGACGTCGACCTCCACGGCCCCGACTTCCGGCACGTCGCCACGCACGAGATCGGCCACGCGTTCGGGCTCAACCACGGCAAGAGCGGCAACGTGATGCACCGCAACGCGAGCTGGTACCGGGTGCCGAAGTCCGACGACCGCAACGGCTTCTTCGCCATGTACGGGCGGCTGCCGTTCACCGACGGCGTCGGCATCCGGGTGCTGCCGGACGTCGACCACGTCGCCTACTCCGACTGCGAGCGGCACCTGGTGGTGCACTACCCCGAAGGCGACGGGTGGACGTGGACGAGGCTCACCGCGGACGTGGGCGCGCCCCGGATGGCCCGCGGCACCTCCCCGTCGCCGTTCTTCGCCCACGACGGCGTGCCGTCGTACGTCTACGCCGGGGACGGCGGTCACGTCCTCCAGATCTGGTACGACCAGGGCCAGTGGTGGTGGGGTGACCTGACGCAGGACAGCGGCGGCCCGCCCGCCGTGCGGTACGGCCCGCACGCCTACCGCAACGGCGACACCCAGCGGGTCGTGTACAGCGCCACGGACGGCCGGACGATCCGGCTGTCCCAGGCACCCGGCGAGGGCTGGGTCTGGCAGGACGTGTCGGTGGAGGGCGCGGTCGCCGCCGACGGCACCCCCTACGGGTACGTCGACGGCGTCACCGGCCTCGACGTGATCGTCTACCGGGACGCCGAGGAGCACCTGCGGATGCTGTGGGAGGGCCCCGAGGGCTGGGGGCAGATCTCGCTGACCTGGGCCACCCAGGCGGAGAACCCGCTGCCGCTGACCATGATGCCGGTGTGGGGCGAGCACCGCGCCGGCGAACGGCACCGGGTGTTCGGCCTCGACCACCGGCAGGACATCCGGATGTACGCCGTGGGCGACGACGGCGCCTGGCACACCCGGTCGCTGACCGCGGAGCTCGGCCTGCCGGAGTGCAGCGCGTCGGCGGTGCAGCGGCTGCCCGGCGTGGACGGCGCGCCCGACGGCTGGCTGCTGGTCTTCGCCGACTTCGACGGCGGGCTGTGGGAGCTGACCGGCGACGGCGACACGTGGCAGGCCGAGCGGGTGCAGATCGACGGGATGCCGCCGGTGGGGCGCAGCGTGCTGTCGGTGTGGCTGGGCGGCGGCCGGCTCCAGATCACGTACACGGCGGCGAACGGCAACATCCAGTTGCTGTCCCGCGCCCTCGGCGACCACGACTGGCAGCGCACCAACCTGACCCGGGTGTCCGACGTGGTGTGAGCGGCTCCCGCGCTCAACCGGACAGCACGTGCCGGACGAGGTCCGGGCAGTGGGTCTTCCAGTTGAGCGCGGGGCCCTTCCTCATCAGGTCCAGGTTGAGCCGACGAGCCGCCTTGACGATCTGCGGCCGGGTCAGCGCTTCGTACGCGCCGGCCACCGACCCGAACCGCAGCGCCAGCACCAGTGGCCGGACACGGTTGCCGTAAGGGGCGGCGCGCATCGCCCGCAGCCGCAGGCGGGTGCGGAGCTGCGACTGCGCCACCGTCTTGTCGACGTTCAGGCAGATCTGTAGCGCATGCGGCCACCGCCGGTCGTGACAGACGTACAGCGTCTCCAGTGAGTGCACGGAGACGGTGAACAGACGCGGGTAGGTGCCGGCGTTGGTGCTCGGCAGCGCGGTGATCGTCCAGAAGTCGCGCTGGGTCTCCTCCGGCACGGGCATCGTCAGACGCAGGTACGCCCCGACCAGGCGGGCCATCTCGGCGGTGAACCGGGCGTCTGCACGCAGCCGGTCGAACTGGTGGCGGGTCCGGCGGTGCTGGGCCGGATACCACTCGTGCGGCGCGAGGGCTACCGGGCACGGCTCGTGGCCGGCCAGCCAGCGTTGCTGCTCCGCCGGGGACAGGATCCGATCCAGTTCGGCGGCGCCGAGCCGGCCGGCGGTGTGCACGACGTTGCGCAGCCGCACCCCGGCCGACTCACGCCTGCGGATCTGGTCCCGCTCCTCGTCGTCGAGCCGGTCGCGGGGTACCCGCCGGAAGGTGATCTCGACGATGTCGGTCCAGGTCTTGCGGTGCACGCCGAACCGCGCCACCACGTCGACCGCCTGCCCCACGTACCGCTCGCCGTCGGCGAAGGTCAGCTCGTAGACCCCACACCTGCCGCGTGACCTGGGCAGCAGGTGCGCTATCGAACCCACCCCGTCGACAGTCAGCCGGTCGACCTCCGCGCCGTCCACAGTGAACGATGATAGGCGCCGTCCCGTCCGTCCGGCGGCACGCCGAGGGCGGCCGACAGGTCCCGGGCGGCGTGCTCGACGCCGCCGGGCCGCACCAGCGCGAACACGAACCGGTCCGGCCGCAGCACCACCAGGTCGGCGCCGTGCCGCCGCAGCCACCCGCCGAGCACGCCGTCGGCGTCCACGACGTCGACCCGGCCCGGCCGGCCGTCCCCGGACGAGTCCGGCAGGCCGGCGAGCGGCGTGCCGGGCGGGTGGACCGCGACGAACCGCACCGGCAGCCGCTGCCACAGCGGTCCGGGCGGGCTGTCCACGCCGGCGCGGCCCAGCACGACGAAGCCGTCGCCGAGCGCCTCGTCGAGCAGGCGCTCGCCGGGCGCACCCGGGACGAGGACGCGCGGCTGGGGGAACATCGTCCCGACCACGCCGTCGCGACGCCCGCCGGCCATCAGGCCCCGCCGGTACGCCGGGACCGGTTTGAACTCGAAGCGCTCCACGAACCGCCGTACCCGGGGAATCGTCTGGACCGCCCGCAGCGCGGTGTCGCGCAGCCCGGCGGTGATCCGGTTGCGGGCCAGGAAGACGTGTCCCAGCCGGACGCTCGTCCGCGCCATCTCCACCGTGTGCGGGCGCCGCTCGGTTTCGTACGTGTCGAGCACGGCGGGGTCGGCGGCGCCGGACAGCACCAGCGACAGTTTCCACGACAGGTTCGCCGCGTCGCGCAGGCCGCTGCACAGGCCCTGGCCCATGAACGGGGGCATCTGGTGCGCCGCGTCGCCGAGCAGGAACACGCGCCCCTCCCGCCACCGCTGCGCGACGAGGTGGTGGAAGGTGTAGACCACTGCCCGGGTGACTGTGAACCGGTCCGGGTCGACGTACGGGGAGACGAGCGCGGCGATGCTCTCCGGCCGCTGCACCTCGTCCTCGGTCTCGCCCGGGCGCAGCATGAACTCCATCCGGTAGCTGCCGGCCGTGCCCGGAGAGACGAATGCCGGGCGCCGCCAGTCGCAGACGAACGTGGTGTCCGGCACCCGTACCGCGCCGGGCGGCACGTCGCCGGAGACCGCGAGCCACGGTTCGGCGTAGCTCGCCCCGGACAGCGGGATCCGGACGGCGGCGCGGGTGGCGCTGCGGGCGCCGTCGCAGCCGAGCACGTACCGGGCGCGGACCGCCCGCCGCTGCCCGGTGGCCACGTCGGACAGCAGCACGGTCACGCCGTCCTCGTCCTGGGTGAGGCCGACCAGCTCGGTGCCGAGCGCGAGCCGGACGTGCGGGAAACGGTCCAGCCCGGCGCGCAGCGTGCGTTCCAGTCGCGGTTGGTCGAAGAAGCGCAGCGGCGCGTGCCCGTACCCGAAGTCCGTCTCGGACAGCCTCATCCGGGCGAAGACCCGGCCCGCGCCGTTGACGTACTCGACCAGCGGCGGCGCGACCATCTCGTCGCGTACCTCGTCGAGCAGGCCGGCCTGCTGGTAGATGCGCAGCGCCTCGTCGTCGCAGGAGAACGCCCGCGGCTGGCCGTGCGGGGCCGCGCTGCGTTCGACGACGAGCGTGGTGACGCCGCGGGCGCCGAGCAGGTTGGCGGTGAGCGCGCCCACCGGCCCGCAGCCGATGACGGCGACCTCGACCTCCTGGACCTCCTGGTGAGCCGGCGGCTGAACTGATCCCATCGTGGTGCCCCTTCGAAAACGTCGTCCCGGACGGTTCTCCACCGCCCGGCACCGGTCAGGGCACCAGGCCGCTGTGGAAGGGGTGTGGAGACGGCGTGGAGGTGGGCCTCCACACCGGTCAGAAGGCGGCGAACCGGGGCAGCAGCAGAGCCGCTCCCTGATCGGCGGCGATCCGCGCGCCGAGGTCCCACTCCGCGCGGTCGCGCCGGGCCGCGCCGCGGATCCGGTGCAGCTCCGCGACGAAGACGCGCTCGCCCACCCGGTCCGCCAGCGCCAGCGCCTCCTCGGCCAGCGTCGCCGCGGTGTCCGGACGGCCGCCGGTCAGGTACGCCTCGGCCATCGCGCAGAGCGTGATGGTCCGGGTGGACCGCAGCCCGGGGCGGTAGAACTCCTCGGCGGCGGCGCGCATCGCGTCGAGCCGGCCGGGGTCGCCGCCGCGCGCGGCCGCCCACTCCAGGAAGTACGCGCCGGTCGCCGTCATGTGCGGCAGGCCGGTGGCCCGGCCGATGTCCCGGCACCGTCGCCCCGCCGCGTCGGCCGCGGCGACGTCGTGTTCCTGCATCGCCAGCCAGGCGGCGTAGAGCGCCGCGTTGGCCCGGCCGTACGGGTCGTCGAGTTCCTCGGCGAGGGCCTCGGCGGCGGCGATGTCCGCCCACGCGCCGGCCGGGTCGCCGCGCATCGAGCGCACGAGCGCCCGGAAGTTGTGGCAGGCCAGCACGGGACGCCGCCCGACCTCGCGGCGCAGCAGCGTCCGGTCGACGGTACGCAGCCGGTCGATGCCCGCGGTGAGCCGCCGCTCGCCCTCGGCCTGCCGTCCGGTGAAGTAGCCGATCGCGCCGAGCAGGTACTCACCGGCCACGGCGATCAGCCCGCTGCCGTCGTCGGGTGCCCGGACGAGCCGCCCGGCGAGGTCGGCGCAGATCGCGAACTCGGCCCGGTTGGCGGCGAGTTCGCCGAGCGCCCAGAGCGCGTGGCGGATGTCGGCGTCCGGCCCCACGAGCGTCAGCAGTTCGCGGGCCCGGGCGCAGACCCGGTCCACCGCGTCGCTGCCGACGCCCACAGTCATCTGGAGCAGGGCCGCGCGGTGCAACTGGACGGTCAGCTCGGTGACCGCCGCGTCGGGCGTGACCCGCGCGGCCGGGGCCAGCCGGAGCGCGGCGCGTTCCAGGTGACCGAGCGCGTCCTCGTAGGCGACCCGGCGGGTGGCGTCGTCGGCGGCGCGCAGCGACCACCGCAGGTGGTCCTCGCCGTGGCCCAGCCCGACCGCCTCGCCGTAGTGGTGGGCCAGCTCCGCCGGGGAGATGCCGGCCGACTGCTCGTACGCGGCGGCCAGCCGGGCGTGCAGCGCGGCCCGGCGCGGCGGGACCAGCTCGGCGTAGGTGACCTCGGCGATCAGCGGATGGCGGAACGCGAGCGCGCCCGGCCCGGTCTCGACCACCAGCGCGGCCGGGTAGGCCGGGGCGAGGTCATCGGCGACCGCCTCGGGGGTGCTGTCCAGTGCCGCCGCCAGCACCGCCAGGTCCAGGTCGTGTCCGGCCACGCCGAGCAGGTCGAGGCACCGCCGGGTGGGGCCGGGCAGTCCGGCGAGCCGCAGCCGCACCGTGTCCCGGATGCTCGGCGGCAGCTCCGCGCCGGCGCCCGGGCCGGTCCGGGACCGCAGCAGTTCGGTGAGGAAGAACGGGTTCCCCCCGGTCCGGGTGACCAGCCGGGTCACCACCGGCTCCGGTGGCGCCTCGCCGGTCCGGTCCCGGACCAGGTCGGCGACCGCCGAGGCGTCCAGCCCGGCGAGCCGGACCTGACCGAAGCCGCTCCCGCGCGCCAGCTCGGCGACGGTCGCCACCAGAGCCGGGTCGTCGTCGTACGGCCGGAGCGTGGCGACCACCAGCGCCCGGGACGCGGGCAGGGCGGCGGCGAGGAACCGCAGCAACAGCAGCGAGTCCGGGTCGGCGGCGTGCAGGTCGTCCAGGACCACGAGCAGGCCACGTTCCCGGGCCGCCGCGTGCACCAGTTCGGCCACCGCCTCGTACACCTGGAACCGCGCCGTGGGGTCCAGGCCGCGACCGTCCGCCGGCCCGGTCGGCGCGCCGGCGGCGAACCCGCCCAGCCGGCCCGCCGAGCCGGTGGCGCCGGTCTGCGGCATCGCCACCAGCGCGCGTACCACCTGGCTCCACAGCCAGAACGGCGGCGCCTGCCCGACGTCCGGGCACCGGCCCCAGACCACCGGGACGCCGGTCGCGGCGGCCCGCGCGCCGAGCGCCGCGGCGAGGCTGGTCTTGCCGATACCGGCCTCCCCCACCAGCGTCAGCACCCGCCCGCCGTGCCCGGTGGCCGCGTCCAGCGTCTCCCGCAGCCGCTCCAGCTCCGCGTCCCGGCCCACGAGCGGTCCGCCGTCGCGCTCCGGCGGGGCCGGGCGTCCGGCCGCCGCCGGGCCGGCGACCTCCGCCGGGCTGCTCCGGTCCGGCGGTACGGCCTGCTCCAGGATCAGCCGGTGCACCGCGCGGATCTGCTCACCGGGGTCGAGCCCGTACTCGCCGGCCAGGATCCGGCGCCCCTCGTCGAAGACGGCGAGCGCCTCGGTCTGCCGCCCCGAGCGGTACAGCGCCAGCATCAACTGCGCCCGGGCGCCCTCGCGCAGCGGGTTCGCCGACACGAACCGGCGCAGCTCCGGCAGCAGCGTCGCGTGCCGGCCGGCGGCGACGGCGGCGGTCAACCGCCCCTCCTCGGCGCTCAACCGCAGCTCGGCCAGCCGGGCCGCCTCCGGGCGCACCGCGGCCAGCTCGGCCACGCCCGCCAGCGGCTCGCCGCGCCACAACGCCAGCGCCTCGGTGTACGTCCGCTCGGCGGCCGCCGCCTGCCCGGCCGCGAGCGCGTCCGCCGCCCGGTCCACCAGGCCGGCGAACCGGATCGCGTCCACCGCGTCGGAGTCGACCCGCAGCTCGTACCCCCGGGGGTGGCTGCGCAGGACGCGCGCCGGCTCGCGGTGGGACCGTTGCGGCTCCACGGCGCGGCGCAGCCCGGCGACGTACGTGCGCAGCGTGGTCGGCGCGCTGGCCGGCGGTCGCGCGTCCCAGAGCGCGTCGACCAGCCAGTCGGCGGCGACGAACCGGTTCGGCCGCAGCAGGAACAGGGCCAGCAGCGCCTGCTGCTTCGGCCCGCCGAGGGGCACGACCCGCCCGTTCCGGACGACCTCCGGCGGGCCCAGCACACGGAACTGCACAGTCACGTCGACGACGACCCCATCGTGCCGAGTATGGCAGCGCCCGGTCCACTCCGGACACCGACGATCGGTCAGGGCACGGTCAGCGGGCTGCCTGCCCTCCGCACCTCCCCCATGAAGTGCAGGATCTCCTCGTGGTTCGTCGACATCACAGCGGTCATGGCGCCGGTGCGGTAGTAGATGTCGACCCGGATCGGGTCCGGCGCCAGCGAGACCGGCTCGTCGGCGCGCATCCGCGCGAGGACGCCCGGCACGTCGTACGCCAGGGTCACGTCCGGGCGGTGGAAGTACTCGACACCGCCGATCTCGACGACGGGGAGCTCGTCGGGATCGCAGACCGGCTGGGTCAGCAGGTCGTAGCGGTACACCTCGTCGAGGAACGGGCGGACGTCGTCCGCGAGCTGCCGCGAGACCACCTCCTGCCACCACAGCTCCAGCGCCCGCCGCCCGTCCGCCTCGGTGAAGAGGTAGCCGATGGCGGCCGCGTACGCCGGCGCGCCGCCGCCGTGCCCCCGCATCGCGGCCTCCCGCAACGGGATCGCCTCCCGCGCCGAGGTGGTGTCCGCCCAGTCGGCGAGGCTGTTGAGGACCCGGGACTGCTCCCACCCGGCCAGCCGCCGCAGCGGCAGCCAGCAGTGACGCAGGACGGCGTTCTCGGCCATCACCCGGGCCCAGAACAGGAACCGCTGCATCACCGCGTTGTCCTCGAACGTCATGGTGCGGTGGGCGAGCACGTACTCGAAGTCGTCGTTGTCGCCGCGCAGCGCGACGATGCCGTACAGCTCCTTGTTCTCCGCGTACTCGGTGTTCGGCAACAGCATGATCGGGTAGACGGCGATGCGGGACACGTGCTGGGCGAGTTCGTCGTACCCGGCCAGGAACGACTCGACGGTGTCGCCCGGCGCACCCCAGATCAGCTCGGCGTAGCAGTCCAGCCCTTCCCGGTTGAGCCACCGCACCAGGTCACGCCAGTCGTTGACCTTCATGTTCCGCCGGCGCATCAGCGTCAGGGCGTCCGGGTTGAGCGACTGGAGGGCCAGGGTGAAGGAGCTGCGCAGCCCGGCCTCCTTCATCCGCCGCACGATCTCGTAGAACACCTTCGACTTGTTCTTGGCCCACGAGCTCTCGAAGGCCAGCGGGAAGCCGTGACGCCGTTTGATGTCGATGAGGTCGTCGACGAGTTCCAGGTCGATCGGCAGCATGCCGAAGTTGGCGTCGCAGGCGACCACCGTGTGCACGCCGCACCGGGCGAACAGTTCCAGCTCGGCGCGCAGCCGTTCCCGGGAGAACGCGCGTACCCGCTGGCCGACCGCGCCGCCCCAGTAGCAGAACGAGCACTTGTACGGGCAGCCGCGGTTGGTCTCGAACAGCGCGACGTCGTAGCGGAACCGGCCGTCGGCGTCGAGCAGTTCGACGGCTCCGGTGAGGAACGGCGACGGGATGACGTCGAGGTCCTCGATCCGGGGCCGGTCCGGGTTGGTGACCACGCTGCCGTCGGCGCGGTGCCAGGAGATGCCCAGAACCTCGCCGAGGTCGTCCGCGGGCACGCCGGCCAGCCGGGCGCGGAGCAGGTCGAGGAAGGTCAGCTCGCCCTCGCCGTTGACCACGACGTCGATCTCCGGGTAGAGCCGGAACACGCGGTCGGCCTGCGCGCTGACGTGGGTGCCGCCGAAGAGCACCCACCCCTGCGGGTTGAGCTGCTTGTAGGTGGCGGCCAGCGCGCCGAAGGCGCGCTGGTTCCAGCCGAAGACGGAGAACCCGATCACGTCGGGCAGCGGGCCGGCGAACAGCCGGGCGGCCATCTCCCCGTGCGTCACCCGCCCCCGGAAGTTGCAGATCTCCACCGACACCCGGGCGTCCAGCTCGGCGTCGCCGGACACCATCGCCTTGAGGTACGCCGAGGCGAGCGGCAGCGACTCCAGCGGCATGTCCCAGACGCCCTGCTGCACCAGGACCACCCGAAGGCGCCGGTCAGCGTCGCCGGCGCTCGTCTGGCTGTGCTCCACCGATCCGCCGCCCTACTTGCGGTAGACGGTGATGTGCCGCTCGTCGGAGTCGCGCAGTGGTCGTCCGTCCCAGTGGCCCCAGCGCGACTCCATGGTGAGCCCGCCGAGGCGGGCCATCAGGTCCATCTCGGACGGCATGACGGTGCGGATGCGCATCGGGAAGAACCGGATGCCGTCGGGCCGCAGGACCGCGAACTGGATCGACGAGCACTGGGAGATCCGCTCGCGCCGGGTGAACGTCATCACGACGTGGTCCTTCTCCACCCGTACGGTCTGGGTGCGCTGGTTGCGGTCGTACCGCGCCGGGTCGGGGATGGACGTCTGGATCACGAACCGCCCGCCCGGCTCCAGGACGTCGGCGACCTTCTGGAAGCAGCGGATCTGCTCCTCCTGGTCGGTGATGAACGGCAGGGTGTCGAAGACCGCGTACGCCAGGGAGAACTTGTACGGCAGCGTGAAGTCGGTGAAGTCCTGGACGTGCACGTGCACCAGCTCGCCGCCGGGTTTGTCGCGCAACTGCGTCAGCATCCCCTCCGACGCGTCGATGCCGTGCACCTCGATGCCCCTGCGGGCCAGCGGGACGGCGACCCGGCCGGTGCCGACGCCGAGTTCGAGGACGGGCCCGCCGCCGGAGTTCTCGGCGAGCCACTCGATCGTCTCCTCGGTGTCGCCCGGGTCACCGGCCCATCCTGTCCCGTCGAAGACGTCGGCGACGGCGTCCCCGTAGGTGAAGATCTCGAAGCCTTCCACCGTGTTCTCCTCCACGCCGGTCATTGGGGTACCGGCGAATCGTGGCGGACGAGTGCGCTCGACGCTGCGCTGTTCTGAGCACGAAGTGAGAGCAACTCGATTGGCGTGACGGTGGCGCCGCCGACGGTTGCCCCGGTATGCTGCGGAACCTTCGGCGTGTGCTGTCCATTCGCAACCGTCTAATGAGCAGGGCGGCCGCGACACACCCGGTAACCGTGGCGTGGACGACGGCGGATTGCTAGGCTCGGGCCACGCTTTCGATCGGACGACAATCTCCAGGAGACGTGAATGGCTGTCGGTCGCTTGGCGGCGGTAACACTGGATTGTTCCGAAATCGCCCCGCTGGTGGCCTTCTACCGGGAAGCAGCCGGCCTCGAGCCGGTGCACGAGTCGGAGTCGGGCGCGTTCCTCCGCAACGGTGACGGCGTCGCCGTGGCGTTGCAGCGGGTGGAGAACTACCGGCGTCCGGAGTGGCCCGGGCAGACGGTTCCCCAGCAACTGCACCTCGACCTGGCCGTCGACGACATCGAGACGGCCGAGACCGAGTTGCTGCGCCTGGGTGCGACGAAACCCGCCGACCAGCCCGGCGACGCGAAGTGGCGGGTCTTCCTCGACCCCGCCGGTCACCCGTTCTGCGCCTCGGTTTGGGACTGAAAAAGAACCACGGAAGGAATGAGACAAGGTGAGCACCGCGACCGCTTCATTTACGCTCGACTCCTGGGACGAAGACGAGTGGCAGGAGACCCCCGACGGCATGAAATTCTCGCGGGCCTCGGTCACCAAGACGTATTCCGGTGAACTCGAGGGCACCAGCCGCGCGCAGTTCCTGTTCGCCTATGGCAAGGGCGGCGCCGGATACGTCGGTCACGAGGTGATCGAAGTGTCGATCGGCGGTTCCAAGGGCAGTTTCATGCTCCAGCACCAGGCCGTCGGATTGATGAGCGACGAGGAGGGCGGCGCCGAGTGGCACATCGTGCCGGGGACCGGTACCGAGGGGCTCGCCGGCATCCAGGGCACCGCCACCATGCGCAAGCTGGAGGACGGCAGCCACACCTTCACGCTGAACTACGAGCTCCTCGACGAACTCGTCTGACGCCCTGACACCGAGACGGAGGGCCGCTACCGGGAAACCGGGAGCGGCCCTCCGTCTCCGGCGCTCACGGCACGTCCGCCGCCGCCGTGACGGGCCGCGCGGCGTCCAGCAGCATCCTGCTCGCCTCGTGGCGCGGGTTGCCGAACACCTGCTCGACAGTCCCCTCCTCGACGATCCGCCCACCGCTGAGCACGGCGACCCGGTCCGCGTTGCGGGCGATCACACCGAGGTCGTGCGTCACGATGAGCACCGCCAGGCCCAGGGTCCGCCGCAGCGAGTCGAGCAGCGCCAGGACCGAGGCCGCCACCTGGGCGTCGAGGCTCGACGTGATCTCGTCGCAGACGAGCACGTCGGCCCCGGCGGCGAGCGCGCGGGCGATGGCGACGCGTTGCCGCTGCCCGCCGGACAGCTCCCGCGGCAGCCGCGACGCCAGCTCCCCCGGCAGGCCGACGAGCCCCATCAGCCGTCGGGTCTCCGCCGCGGCCGCCTCGGCCGTCATCCCACCGGCCAGGCGGACCACCCGGCCGATCGCCGCGCCCACCGGCCGCCGCGGGTTCAGCGACCCGCCGGAGTCCTGCGGGATGAGCTGCAAGCGGCGTCGCTGGTGCACCGGCCGGCGCCCGAGCGTCGGCTCCAGGACCTCGCCGGACAGCGTCACCCGGCCCGAACTGGGGCGCAGCGTGCCGACGACGGCCCGGGCGAGCGTCGTCTTGCCGCAGCCCGACGTGCCCAGCAGGGCCAGCGCCTCGCCGGCACGCAACCGCAGGGACACGTCGTCCAGGACGACCCGGCCACCCCGCGGCACCGACAGCCCGGACACGGTCAGGACCTCCGCGCCCCGCTGCGGCGTGGCGGCGCGACGGCGCATCTCCGCCGGCAGGTCCGGCACCGCGGCGAGCAGGTCCCGGGTGTACGCGGCGGCCGGCCGGGTGAGCACCTGCGCGGTCGGTCCCTGCTCCACCACGACGCCGCCGCGCAGCACGATCAGGCGATCGGTCATCCGGGCCGCCGCCGCGAGGTCGTGGGTGACGAGCACGACCGCCAGCCCGCGATCCGCGGAGAGCCGGTCCAACTGGTCGAGCACCTGTTTGCGCACCAGCCCGTCGAGGCCCGTGGTCGGCTCGTCGAGCACCAGGCCGCGCGGGTCGCCGGCCAGCAGCCGGGCCAGCGCCAGGCGTTGCTGCTGACCGCCCGAGAGCTGGTGCGGGTACCGGCGCAGGAAGGCCCGGTCGCCGGGCAGGCCCACCTCGACCAGCCCACGGCTCACGGCCGCGTCGGACCGGTCCGCGGCCAGCTCGCGGATCTGCGCCCGCACCCGCAACGTCGGGCTCAGCGCCGACGGCGGATCCTGCGGGAGGTACGCCAGCACCCGCCGCCGGACCCGCCGCACCTCGGCCCCGGAGGCCGTCAGCACGTCGTGCCCGTCGACCACGACCGTGCCTCCGGCCACCCGTAGTCCGCGCCGTACCGCCCCGACGAGGGCCATCGCCAGCGTCGTCTTGCCCGCCCCGGACTCGCCGACGACGGCGACCCGCTCGCCCTCGGCGACGCGCAACGACAGGTTCTCCAGGACGGCCCGCCCGGCGGCGTCCTCGACCCGTAGCCCACTGATCTCGATCATCGCAGCACCCGCCCGACGATCCGGTCGATGCCGAGGTTCGCGGCGACGGTGAGCACACCGAGCAGGACCGCCGGCACCGCGACGCCCCACGGGGTGAGCTGGATGCCCTCGACGTTCTGGCTGATCATGGCCCCCCAGTTCGGGCCGCTGGAGCCGAAGCCGAGGAACGCCGCCGCCGCCGTCAGCGTGACCGCGATGGCGAGGCGGGTGCCGAAGTCGGCGAGCACCGGCCGGACGATGTTCGGCAGGATCTCCCGGACGATCACCGACAGGTGCGAGTCGCCGCCGGCGTAGGCGGCCACCACGTAGCCGTCCTCGACCGCGCGGAGCGTCTCGGCCCGGGTCACCCGGGAGACGAACGGCGTGCCGGTCAGCACCACCACGATGATCATCGTGGTGGCGCTGTACCCCCAGCCGTGCAGCAGCACCAGCAGGATCAGCACCGGCGGCAGGCCCAGCAGCAGGTAGTCCAGCCGGGACACCACGGCGTCGGTGATCCCGGCGAAGTAGCCGCCGAGCAGGCCCAGCACCAGGCCGAGCACGGTTGCCAGGATCGTCGCCACCACCGGCACGGCCACCAGCGGCCGGCCGCCGGCCAGCACCCGGTCCAGCACGTCCCGTCCGGCGCTGTCGGTGCCCAGCGGGCTGCCCGCCGTCGGCGCGCTGTAGGGCAGCCCGACGATCCGCTCCGGCTCGCCGGCGAACAGCGGGCCGAACAACGCGACGCCCAGCACGAGCAGCACCACGGCCGCTGCCGTCCCGGCGAGCAGCCACCGCGCGGCCCTCATCGGGCGGCCACCCGCAGCCGGGGGTCGACCGCGAGGACGAGCAGGTCGGCCACGATGAACGAGACGAGGATGATCGCGGCGAGGAGCAGCCCGACCCCCTCCAGGACGGCGGTGTCGTGGTTGCGGACCGCCGCCACCAGCGTCTGCGACAGGCCCGGGTAGTTGAACACCACCTCGACCACAGTGGTGCCGCCGAACAGCCCGGACAGCAGCCACGCGAACGTCTGCGCGCACGGCGGCGCCGCCGCGGGCAGCAGGTGCCGCGCCACGACCACCCGCTCGGGCAGCCCGGCCAGCCGGGCCGCCTCGACGTGGGGCATCGCGTCGGCGTCGATCACCGTGGCCCGCACGATCCGGCTCGCCCACGCCGCGCCGAACAGCGTCAGCGCGGCCACCGGCAGCACCAGGATCTCCGGCCGGTCCAGCGGTCCACCGCCCAGCGGCGGGAGCGAGATCGCCGGCAGCAGCGGCCACAGGTCGGCGAAGACCAGCACGAGCAGGCCGGCGGTGACGAACTGCGGGATCGACACCGCCACCACCGCGACCGCCGACACCGCCCGGTCCACCCGGCCGCCCGGCCGCAGCCCGGTGAGCAGCCCCAGTCCCATCGCCAGCGGCACCGTCACCGCCGCGGTGAGGCCGACCAGGAGGCCGGTGGCGGCCAGCGGCTCGGCCACGACGTCGACCACCGGCCGGTGCATCGAGGTGCTGGTGCCCAGGTCGAGGCGCAGCGCCGCGGTCCCCCACTCGACGAACCGCACCGGCCAGGGCCGGTCGACGCCGAGTTCGGCCCGGCGCTGCGCGACCTCCTCGATGGTGGCGTCGGGCCCGAGTGACGCCGACGCGGCGTCACCCGGGAGCACCTCCGAGCCGGCGAAGAGCACCACCGCCACCGCGAACAGCGTGGCCACCGTCGCCAGCAGCCGTCGGGCCAGGAACCCGAGCGCGGTCACGCCGGCCCGGTCGCCCGGTCGAACAGCTGGATCGACTGCATCGTGCGGACCCCGCTGATCCCCTTACGGGCGGCGTCGAGCTGCTCCTGAAAGCCCCACAGCAGGTCGCCGCCCTCCTTGTAGAACTCCTCCTGCAACGCCTTGAACGCCTCCGCGCGGGCGTTGTCGTCGACTGTCGCCTGGGCCTTCGCCAGCCGCTCCTGGTAGGCGGCCGACGTGCCGGTGACGTTGAACGGCGCCTTGCCGTGGGTGACCGCCGACAGGTGCACGGCGGCCGGCCGGTTCACGTAGTAGAACGCCTGGAACGGGTGCGTGGCCAGCGTGGTGAGGTCGGCGTAGTAGGCGTCGGGCGAGATCTCCTGGAGCGTCAGCTCGACGCCCGCCTCCTTGAGCTGCTGGGCCAGCAGCCGGCTGGCGTTGAGCATGCCGGGGACGAGCTCGCCGGTCCGCAGCGTCAGCTTGGTGATCCCGGCCTCGGCGAACAGCCGCTTCGCCTGCTCCAGGTCGCGGGCGCGGGCCGGCAGGTCGGCGTAGCCGGGCAGGCTCTTGCCGACCACGTCGTCGGCGGTCGAGCCGAGCCCGAGCAGCGCGTTGTCGACCAGCGCCTGCCGGTCCACCGCCAGCCGGACCGCCTGGCGGACCCGGGCGTCGTCGAACGGCGCGAGCTTCTGGTTCATCGCGAACGACAGCGCGTTGGCGTTCGCCGGGCCGCCCCGGACGACCGTGAGTTCGCTGTTCGCCGCCTCGGTCTTCGCGCCGGTGGAGCTGATGCTGACGGCGTAGTCGACCTGCCCCGCCTTCAGCGCCGACAGCCGGGCGCCGGCGTCGAGGATGCCGACCACCTGGAGTTCGGCGACGCTCGGCTTGCCGCCCCAGTACTGCTCGTTGGCGACCAGCCGGGTCGTGGTGCCGTTGCGCTCGGCCAGCCGGTACGGGCCCGACCCGATCGGCTTGCTGAACTCGGTCATGCCGGCCGGGAAGACCGGCGAGAAGACGACGAGGACGGCTTCCTTGAAGTCGCCGCGCGGGGTCAGCAGCGGCACGGTGACCGTGCGGTCGTCGACGGCCGTCACCTTGGCGAGGTCGACGTTGGCGTAGACGGAGGCCCGGTTGCTGGGCTTGGCGCCGAGCGTACGGATGCTGTGCACCACGTCGGCGGCGGTGACCGGCTTGCCGTCGTGGAACGTCACCCCGGAACGCAGGTTGATCGTCCACACGCTGCCGTCGGCGTTGGGCTGCACCGACTCGGCGAGCTGGTACTTGTACTCGCCGTTGTCGAGCACCATCAGCGAGTCGTACACGTGCCGCATGACGATGAGCGTCGCGCCGATGCTGGTCAGCAGCGGGTTGCCGGCCTCGGCGTCGGTGACCGCGTTCGGCGCGCCCACCTTCAGCACCGCCAGCGACCCCCCGCCGGCCGCCGCCGGCGACGGCTCCTCGTCGTCGCCGCAGGCCGACAGCAGCGGCACGCCGGCCACCGCGGCGCCCGCGACGAGGCCCATCCGGAGCAGCGCGCGGCGATTGAACGGCGAGTCGTACGGGGTGGGCGACATGGTTCCTCCACAAAAAGTCGTGCCGGTGAAATCGGATCGCAAGACGTCTGCGGATCTGACGGTCGCCGATCATCGGCACGGGTGTCTGCTCAATAGGGCGCGGTGTCAGGTGGCCGTCGGGGCGGACATCAGCGCCATCAGTTCCGGGGTGTACAGCTCCCGCAGCGAGACGATCCCGGCCACCGCGTCGAAGTAGCGGGTGGTCAGCTCGGGGCTGCTGCCGACGGCGCGCAGCAGCGCGCGGCGCTTGTCCCGCGCCTCGGCCTGGGCCACCAGCAGGGTCGCCTGGTAGTTCTCCATCAGCCGCTGCTCGCGTTCCCGGTCGTAGTCGGCCAGCGCGGCGTCGAGCCGTGTCCGGTCGGCCAGGTGCCCGCCCACCGTCTCGGCGAGCAGGTCGGCCTGCATGAACGCGTCGGAGATGCCGCGCGCGGTCAGCGAGTCCTTGTGGTGGCCGGCGTCGCCGGCGAGCGCCCAGCCGGGGCCGTGCGCGCGGCGGAAGAAGTTCTGCTGGTCGCCGGTGCCGTGCACGGCCCCGATCTGCCGGCCGCGCTCCATCTGCTCGTACAGCCGCGGCGCGTTGGTCCGCACGTTGTCCAGGTAGGCCGCCTGCGCGTCGTGCCGGACCTCGTCGAAGCGCTGCTGCGGGTAGTAGGCGGCGATGAGCACGGCGCCGTCGTTCGTCGGCACCGCCGACACCCAGCCGGTGTCGCCCTCGTACATCTCGAAGTGCGTCTTCGGCCCGTCCCAGAACGCGTAGTACGCGCAGGTCAGCGGCGGGTGGGCGGTCGTCGTCGGCGCGTTCACGAGCCCGGCGACCGTGGAGCGCATCCCGTCGGCGCCGACGACCAGCGCGGCCCGCTCGTCGCCGCGGTCGGTGCGCACCCCGACGACCCGGTCGTCCTCCCACAGCAGGCCGGTGACCCGGCAGTCGTCGCGGAACTCGGCGCCCGCGTCGACCGCGGCGCCGGCCAGCAGCGGGTCCAGGATCGAGCGGCGGGGCGCGTACGCCGCGCGGATGCCGTCGATGCCGCTGCAGCAGCCCTCGACGCGGACGTCACCCAGCTGGTAGACGACGTGGTCCAGCGGCGGGCAGCCGGTGGCCCGCAGCGCGTCCAGCAGGCCCCAGCGGGCCAGCCGCGCGACGCCCGGCTGCTGGATGTAGAGCGTGGAGAGCTTGTCGGCCGGGAAGCCGCTGCGGTCCAGCAGCAGCACCCGGTGGCCCTGGCGGGCCAGGAGCATGGCGGTCGGCGCGCCCGCGCAGCGGGCCCCGACGACGACGACGTCGTACATGATCGTTCAACCTCCATCGGCGGTACGGGCGAGGACCACGGCCGTGTTGACGCCCCCGAAGCCGAAGCCCGTGGACAGCGCGTATCGCAGCCGGGCGGGCTCGGGCCCGGGGCCGGCGAACCGGATCCGGGCGTCGATCGGTCGGGCCAGGTTCGGGTTGGGGTGCACGAAGCCGCCGGTGAGCTGCGCGACCGTGGCGACGGCCTCGACCACCCCGGCCGACCCGAGGCAGTGACCGGTCAGCGCCTTGGTGGCGTTCACCCACGGCCGGCCGGCGGCGGCGCCGAGCACGTCGTGCAGCGACGCGAGTTCCGTCTCGTCGCCCAGCCGGGAACCGGTGGCGTGGGCGTTGACGTAGTCCACCTCGTGCGGGGCCAGTCCCGCGGCGGCCAGGGCGGCCCGGATCACGCGGGCCTGCCCGGCCGCGTCGGGGTCGGCGAGCCGGTTGGCGTCCAGGCCGAGCGCACACCCGGGCACCGTCGCCAGGACCTCCGCACCCCGCCGGGCCGCGGCGGCGGGGCGTTCCAGCACCAGCGCCGCGGCGGCCTCGCCGGGCACGAAACCGCGCCGGCCCTGGTCGAACGGCCGGCAGGCGGCGGCCGGGTCGCCGCCCGGCTCGGCGAGCGCGCCGAGCACGGCGAAGCCCCGGTGGTGCATCGGTGTCAGCTCGGTGACCGCGCCGACCAGGACGCAGCAGTCCACCGCGCCGGCGGCGACCAGCCGGGCGGCGTGCACGATGCCGACGTTGCCGCTGGCCGACGCCCCGCCGACGGTGAACCCCTCGCCGGTCGCGGACAGCACCTCGCTGAGCGTGCCGACGTGGTCGGTGTCCTGGACGTGCAGGGCGAACCGCGCAGGCAGGTACGCCGGCCGTTCCTGCCAGGTCCGGTACAGCTCGTGCGTGTAGCGCGCGGTCAGGTTGTGCCCGGCCACCACGATGCCGACCCGTTCGCCGGGGATCCGGGCGCCGGGCAGGCCGGCCCCGGTCCACGCCTGCAGCGCCGCCGCGACGGCGGCCCGCACCGGCCGCGGCGCCCGGGCCGCGGCCCGGACCGCCCGGCGGCGCAGCGGTTCGGGCGCGCCGGCCACCGCGTCCTCGAACGACCACCCGGTGATCGGCGCGGCCAGGCCGTCAGCGGTGCCGACGACACCGCTGCGGCCCGCCCGCAGCGCCGTGGTGAACGACGGGACGTCCGCCCCGATCGCGCAGACGATCCCGGTGCCGGTCACCGCGACCGTGCTCACATGTGTGTCCGCAGCAGCTCGACGATCCGGTCGAGGTCGTTGACGTCGCGGAACTCGGAGATCGGCACCACGATGCCGAGCCGCTCCATGGCCAGCGTCACGACCTCGGCCCGGTCGATGCTCGTGCAGCCGAGGTCGCTCAGCGTCCGCCCGGCGGTGACACTCGCCGGGTCGACGTCCGGGACGACCTCGACGAGGCTCGCCTTCACGACCTCGAAGACGGTCATGCCGGTGACACCCGCGCCCCGGAGCGGTCCCGCCGGGTGAACCGGTGACCCCGCGTGGTCTCGGTCGCCATCCGGTTGTGCGGGTTGCCGTTGTGTCCCGCGACGAGCACCGAGCCCCAGCGGTCAAGCGACACGGCGCCGCCGTACTCCTCGATGACGTCGGTGTCCGGGTAGACGTCCACCGACACCGGCACGTACCGGCCGGCGAAGCCGAGCCGCATCTCCTCGGTCCGCCCGGCGTGCGGCAGCGACGCGTGCATCAGCGTGGACCAGAACATGATCGCCTCGCCGGGCCGCATCACCATCGACACCGCCTTGGACTCGTCGGGCTTCCAGTCCGGGTCGATCTGCAGCTCGCGGTAGTCGTAGCCGAAGAAGCCGCGGCGTACGCCGTCCTTGTCGGTGCTGTTGATGGAGGACGGGTCGTAGTGCATGCGCTTGGTCTCGTCGTAGAACATCGTCCGGTGGGTGCCCGGGATGAACTGGAGGCAGCCGGTCTCCTCGTTGGCCTCGGTGAAGGCCGTCCAGACGGTGATCGTGCCGCCGAAGTCCTTCGCGTCGCCGGGCCAGAGGATCTGCGGCTTGCCGGAGGCGTTGGCGAACGTGTCGGCCTGGTGCCAGTCGGTGCCCTCGTCGCCGGGGTACTTGGGGAAGAACTCCGACCGCCAGCACTGCACGTCCGGGCCGAGCACGCTGACGACGCGGTCGACGATGCGCGGGTGGCAGATGTGGTCGGCCAGGAACTCGTTGTCCAGGTGCCGGTCGTAGTTGGAGATGTTGGTGTTGCCGGAGAGCGCGGCCTCGTCCTGGTAGACCGCGTGCGAGCGGTCCAGCAGGCGCAGCCGTTCCCGCCGCCACCGCCGCTGCATCTCCTCGACCTCGTACACCGGGAACGGGCCGAAGTACCCGTTGCGGTGGAAGCCGGCCAGCTCCTCGTCGGTGAGCGTGTAGTCGTCCTCCATGTCATCCTCCTACCTGTTGCAGGGAATGGTGGCGTCGGGACGCGTCCACCACCTCGGCGAGGCACCCGACCGTGGGTTCCTCCATCTCGGCGCCGGTCAGCGCGATGCCGAACCGGTCGTTCACCATGGCCACGATCCGGGTGAGGGCCAGCGACGTGGCGCCGAGGTCGAACAGGTCGCCGTCCACCGGCACGTCGCGGCGCAGCACCTCGTCGGCGATCGCCTTCACCCCGGACACGGCGTCGTCGCCGGCCGGTTCGGCCAGGCGGTCCAGGACCGCCACGTCGGCCTTGCCCTGCACGGTGAGCGGGATGTCGGCGACCACGTGGAAGCGGGACGGCCGCAGGTAGCCGGGCAGGTCCGCCACGGTCGCGGCGAGGTCCGCCTCGGTGAGCGTGTCCGGGTCCGCGCCGGGCGGGGGCGTGACGTAGGCGACCAGGCGTACGTCGCCCTCGCCGAAGTCCTGGGCGGTCACCAGCGCGGTGCCGACGCCGGGATGGGCCAGGACCGCCGCCTCCACCTCCCCCGGCTCGATCCGGTAGCCGCGGACCTTCAACTGCCTGTCGACCCGGCCGAGGTAGACCAGGTCGCCGTCGGTCCGCACGGCCCGGTCCCCGGAGCGGTACCAGCGCTCACCGCCGGAGGTGACGAACCGCTCGGCGGTCAGCTCCGGCTGGTGCAGGTATCCCCGCGCCAGCCCGGCGCCCGCCACGTACAGCTCCCCCGGTGTGCCGTCGGGCACCACCGCGCCGGTCTCGTCGCGCAGCTCGATCCGGACGCCGGGCAGGGGCCGGCCGATCGGGCTCACCGACGGCCGGTCGAGGTCCGCCGCGACGATCCGGCGGGCGGTGGCGTGCACCGTCACCTCGGTGATGCCGTACATGTTGACCAGCTCCGGCCGGTCGTCGCCGCGCCGGGCGATCCACGGCGCCAGCACCCCGACGTCGAGCCGCTCGCCGCCGAACACCACCAGGCGCAGCTCGTCCGGGCCCTCGTCGGCCAGGTAGGCGGCGGCGAACTGGCGGAACGCCGACGGGGTCTGGTTGAGCACGGTGACCTGTTCGCGCCGCACCAGGTCCAGCATCAGCGCCGGGGTCCGGGCCACGCGCCCCGGTACGACGACGAGCCGGCCGCCGGACAGCAGCGCGCCCCACAGCTCCCAGACGGAGAAGTCGAAGCCGATCGAGTGGAACAGCGTCCACGTGTCTTCGCTGCCGAAGCCGAACCGTCCGGCGCCGTGCTCCAGCAGCGCCACGACGCTGCGGTGGGTCACCTCCACGCCCTTCGGCGCCCCGGTGGAACCGGACGTGTGGATGACGTACGCGGGGTCGTCCGGCCCGGCCTCGGCGGCGGGCTCCACCACGGCGCCGGTGCCGCCGGCCCGCTCCGCCGTGCCGTCGGCGGCCGTGACCTCGACCGCCGTGACCTCGCCCTGCGGGTCCTCGCCGTCGGTGTCCTCGTCGTCGGCGGCGTCGTCGTCCTCGCTGTCGTCGGCCCACAGCACCGGGCCCGACCACTCCGCGAGCGAGTCGGCCGTCCGGGTCACCGCCACCGTCACCGGAACCCGGCTGCCGGCCAGCACCGCCGCGACCCGCGCGGCCGGATGCCCGGCGTCCACCGGCACGTACGCGCCACCCGCCTTGACCACCGCCAGGACGGACACGACCAGGTCGACCGAGCGGTCGACACACACTCCGACGTGGACGCCGGGGCGCACCCCGTACCCGCGCAGCCGCTCGGCCAGCTCACCGGAGAGCCGGTCCAGCTCGCTGTAGGACAGCCGGTGGTCGCCGCAGGTCACCGCGATCCGGTGCGGCTGTTCCGCCGCCCGCCGGGCGAAGATCGTGTGCAGGCAGTCAGTCACGGGCATCGGTCACCGCTCCGTCTTGGTGGCGTACATGCCCCAGTGCTGGGGCGTGAGCGACAGGTCGGACAGGCTGGACTGGACGAACATCCGTTCCCAGCCCCCGCCGCCCTTCTCCTCCGGGATCCACTGGCGGGTGAACACCTCGCGGGTGGCGGGGTCGCTCATCGCGCGGACGCCCATCAGCGTGTAGTACGAGCTGAGCGACTTCAGGTGGATGAAGTGGTGGATGCGGTCGGACCGGCCGAACGCCTCCTCGTACAGGTAGATGGTGGCGTGGCCGGCCAGCGCCCGGTTCCAGCTCTCGCACAGCGCCCGGGCGAACGCGCGCCCCTCGGCGCGGAACTCGTAGCGCAGCTCGCCGGTGCGGTGCATGAGGATGCCGCAGGTGGCGGAGTTGAGCTGGTCCTCGACCGGCACGTCGGTCTGGAGCTGCGCGGTGGGCACGGTGAACGTGGCCGCGCCGTCGGTGGTCCGCACCGAGTCCGGCGTCTCGTCCGACGTGCCGTACATGCCGAAGGCCGACGGGATGAGCACCGTCTCGTGCAGGTCGCCGTCGAGGAACATCCGGTCCCACGTGCCGCCGCCGCGCGCGGGGTCGATGCGCTGGCGCATGATGATGTCCCGCCACCCGGCGTCGCGGCTGCCCATCTCGATCAGCGTCTCGTACGCGTGCAGCGACTTCAGGTGCATCAGCCAGTGGAGGCGGTCCTTCGTGCCGAAGGTCTCCTCGTAGACGAACACCGTGATGATGCCGGCGTAGTTGGTGTTGAGGTACTCCGACAGCTCCCGGGCGAACTGCCGGGCCTCGGAGCGGAACTCGGCACGCAACTGACCGACCCGTTCGACGATCACGCCGGCGTTGCCCGAGTGCAGGATCGCGGCCCGGTCGATCGAGGTCTGGGCCTGGGCGGTCGGCAACACGAACGGCGGACTCGATGTGGTGGTCATCGGAGACTCCTTCGCTTCGGCTGGTTCGGTGGGCGCCCGGACACGCTAGTCAGCATCGGAGCAGCCGCTCTGCTCACTACTGGCCACCGGCGGACAGTGCCGGCGCAGGACGTCGGCCGCGCCGCGCATCAGCAGTTCGGCGATGACGTCGACGTGCCGCAGCCGCCAGTCGGCCAGTTCGGTGCCGCGCACGTACCTGTTGAAGGCGCCCATCGCCGGTCCGGTGTGGACCTGGAAGTTCGCCCGTTCCGTGGTGTCGCCGCGCAGCGCCACGTCCGTGGCGTGGGCGAAGTACCACTTGAACGCCAGTGCCATCCGCCGGCGCGGGTCGGCGCGCTCCACCTGCGCGGCCCGGCCGGTGTCCCGGTAGTGCCGCTCGGTCTCCCGCCACACCTGCGCGAACGGCCGGCGGAAGGTGGTCCGTTCCACGGCGTCGCGGATCGCGGCGGGCACCTCGTCCCAGGTGTCGTAGCGGTGGTAGAGCTGGAGCAGCTGGGTGGCCCGCGCCGCGAACATCGTGCCGCGGCGTAGCACCTGCACGCGGGAGCCGAACTCGAACGTGTCACCGGCCGGCGCGTACGCCGTGTCCTGGATCCCGGCGCGCGCCAGCAGGTCCTTGACCTCGGGTGACGTCCCGGCCTCGGGCGTGGCCTGGTTGATCGACCCGGTGACCACGAAGTCGGCGCCGAGCACGAACGCCGCGGCGACCGCCTCCGGGGTGCCCAGCCCGCCCGCGGCGCCCACCCGGATCCGTTCGTGGTAGCGGTGCCGGAGCATCTCCGCGTCACGCAGCAGGACGAGGTCCGGCACGAGCGTCAGCGCGGACCGCGCGTCGGTGTGCCCGGCCGAGTCGGCCTCGGCGCACAGGTCGCCGCTGACCGGCAGCCGCGCCGCCGCCGCGGCCTCCCCGGCGGACAGCGCGCCCTCGGCCACGAGAGCGGCGAGCACGGACTCCGGCGGCGGTGCCAGGAACGCGGCCGCGACCTCGGGCCGGGACACCTTCGCCACGACGTGCCGGACGGCGACCGGGGTGCCGTCGGCGCTCAGGTGCGCGCCGGCGAACCGGAACCGCACCAGCGCCGCGGTGACGCCGGTGTACCCGGCCGCCTCGACGTAGCGGACGTCGTGCCGGACGTACAGCTCCGCCAGCGCCGACTCCAGCGCCGGGTTGTCCGGCATCGCCAGCAGGTTCATGCCGAAGCGGCCCGGACCGGGATCCACGGTGAGCGAGCGCAGGACCGCCTCGACCTCGTCGCGGTCGAAGCCACCCGCGCCGAAGAAGCCGAGCAGGCCCGCCTTGCCCAGGCGGGCGACCATCGCCACCGAGCTGATCCCGCGGTACATCGAGCCGGCGAGGTAGGCCCACGTGACGCCGTAGTCGGCGCGGAACCGCTGACAGCCGAGCGCCGCCGGTCCCCGGTCGCCGCCGTCCGGCACGGCCGGCGCCGCCGCGAGCACCGGGCGGAACAGGTCCGTCAGCACCCGGCCCGGACCCAGCTCACGCACCGTGCGCACGCCGCGGCCGACCAGGTACGCCATCGTCTCGCGCCACCGCACCGGGCGGCGCAGCTGCACGGCGAGCAGGTCGGGCAGCAGCAGCGGGTCGTGCGGCCGGGCGGTCACGTTGGAGATCACCGGCACCCGCGGCGGCGCGAACCGGACCTCCGACAGCACGTCGGCGAACTCGGCCGCGGCGGCGCGCATGTACCGCGAGTGGAACGCGGCGGCCACCGGAAGCGGGACGCAGCGGCCCAGACCGGCGGCGGTGACCGCCCGCGCCGCGGCCGACAGCGACTCGCGCGGGCCGGAGAGCGTCACCTGGCCGTCGGCGTTGTCGTTGGCCACGTCCACGTCGTCGACACCGGCGTCGGCGAGCACCCCGGGCAGCCGGTCCAGCCGTTCGCCGAGCACGGCGAGCATGCCGCCGCCGGCCGCCCGCGCCATGATCTCGCCGCGGCGGCACACCAGGCGCAGCGCGTCCTCGAAGTCCAGGCAGCCGGCCGCGAACAGCGCCGCGTACTCGCCGAGGCTGTGCCCGGCGAGGTAGTCCGGCGGCGGCTCCTCGTCGCGTGCCGCCAGGTAGGCGAGCGCGCCGACCACGAACAGCGCCGGCTGCGCGTACCGGGTGTCGCCGAGCAGGGCGTCGTCGCGGCACAGCCGGGCCACCGGTACGCCGATGATCCGGTCGGCGGCGGCGCACTCGGCCGGGAAGCGGTCGAACAGGTCACCGCCCATGCCCCGGCGCTGCGCGCCCTGCCCCGGGAACACCCAGGCGGACTTCGGTCTGGTGGACACGACTTGGACTGTCCGGCCCGCCGGACGCACTGGCTGCCCAGAGTTGAGCAGCACGCCCGGTCCGGCGCCGCTTAGGTTGCGGCGACAGGGCCGGCCTTCGGAGCGGGGAGCGCATGAACGAGCAGACCGCCATCCCGGACCGCGTGGAGATCGTCCTGGGCGTCCTGTCGGGCGTGCTGCCGGCCGGAGTCACGGCGGACGCCGACACGGACCTGGGCGACCTGGGACTCGGTTCCCTCGCCGCCGCGCGGGTGCTGCTGGAGGTCGGCGCCGCGTTCGGCACCGAGCTGCCGACCGACGCGCTGCGCCGCTGCGCCACCGCCCGGGAACTGGCCGAGCTGGCCGCCCGGGCCGCGCCCGCCGGCGCGGGGCTGCGTCCCGACGTACGCCCCGAGCCCGGGCGGCGGCACGAGCCGTTCCCGCTCACCCCGCTCCAGGAGGGCTACCTGCTGGCCAAGGCGACCGGCGGGCCCGGCTGCCACCTCTACCGCGAGTACGACGTCGCCGACCTGGACGTGGACCGCCTGCGCGCGGCGTGGGGGCGGCTCGTGGGGCACCACGAGGCGCTGCGGCTCGTGCTGACCGCGGACGGGCGTCAGCGGGTGGCCGAGCGGCCGCCGGACTGGACCATGCCGGTCGGCGCCGACGCCGAGGAGGTACGCCGGCGCCTCTCCCACCACTCCTACGGCCCGGCCGACGAGCCGCTGTGGACGGTCGAGGTGACCCGGGCCCCGGACGGCGGCGGTGTGCTGCACCTCAGCGTCGACGCGGCGATCGTCGACGGCGCCGGGCTGGAGTTGCTCGTCGACCAGCTCCGGGCGCTCTACGACGACCCCGGCCACGAGCTGCCCGCCCCCGGCGCCTCGCTGCGGGACCTCGGCGTGGCGCTCGCCGCCCACCGCGACGGCGACGGGTACCGCGCCGGCCTGGAGTACTGGGCCGACGCGCTGCGTGACCTGCCGCCCGGACCCGCGCTGCCCACCTCCGGCGCCGAGCCCGGCCCGGTCCGGGTGCCGTACACGGCGGCGCTGACCCGGCGCGAGTGGGCCGCGGTGACCGCGTACGCGGGCGATCTCGGCGTCTCCCCGACCGCTGTGGTGCTCACCGCCTTCACCGAGGCGTTGCGGCGGGCCGGCGCCGACGCGGCGTTCTCGCTCGTGCTCACCACCAACAGCCGGCTGTGGCTGCCCGCCGACGCGGCCGGTGTGCCCGGGCCGTTCACCTCGACCACCGTGTTCGTCGCCGAGCCGGCGACCGGGCGGCCGTTCGGAGAGGCCGCCCGGGCGGTCCACGACCGGCTGCGCCGCGACCTCGAACACGCCGACGTGCCCGGTGTGGCCGCGCTCCGTGAGCTGCGGTCGCGCCGGCTGCCGGTCCCGGCGGGGCTGCCGGTGGTGTTCACCAGCCTGCTCGACGTGGGCGGCACCGGCGCCGACGGCCGGTACGCGGTCAGCCAGACCACCGGCGTCACGCTCGACGCGCAGATCGGTGAGCGCGACGGGGAGCTGCGCGTGCGGTGGGACGTCGCGGAGGACGCCTTCGCCCCGGGCGTGGTCGCCGCGACCTTCGCCTGGTTCGTCAACACGCTGCGCTGGCTGCGGCCCGTCCCCGACGACGCCGGCCGTCCCCTCAACGACCTCCAGCAGGCGTACTTCGTGGCCCGGACCACGGGCGGCACCGGGCCGTGGAGCGGCTGCCAGGTGGTGCACGCCTTCGCCGTCGACCGGCTCGACCTGTCCCGGCTGGAGTCGGCGTGGCTGGGCCTGCTCGCCGCGCACGAGCCGCTGCGGACCGTCGTCACCCCGGACGGCCGGCTGGTCACCCGCGACGACGTGCCGGACCGGTGGCACATCCCGGTGACCGGGCCCGGCGGGCCGCCGCCCGACGCGGTGCAGCGGGACATGGTGGGGCGGGCCTTCCCGCTCGGCCGGCTCCCCCAGGGCGAGCTGCGCGTCCAGGTGGACGAGGCCGGCGCGGCGACCGTGCACGTGGCGCTGGACCTGCTGGTGGCCGACGGCCGCAGCATCCACCTGCTGCTGCGCGAGCTGATGCGCCGCTACGCCGACCCGGGCACGCCGGTGGCCGGGCCGCCCCGCGCGCCGCAGGCGTCGCCGGACCCGCACGCCCGCCGGTACTGGCAGGACCGCCTGGCCGACCTTCCGCCCGGCCCGCAGATCGAGGCGCACACCGGGCCGCGGCGGCGGCGTACCGCCCGGGTGGCGGGCTGGACACGGATCCGGCGGCTGGCCCGCGAACGCGGCCTCGCGCTCGACGCGCTGCTCATGGCCGCGCTCACCACCGCGCTCGGCACCTGCCACCACGACCGCTTCGCGGTGCCGCTGGTGCGGTGGACGCCGCGGTCCGAGCCGTTCCGGCCCGCCGAGCTGACCGCGCTGAGCTGGCTGGCCGCGGGCGAGCCGGGCGAGGGCCTGCTCGACCTCGCCGAGCGCTACGACCGGCAGATCACCGCCGACGCGGCGGCGGACGGCGCGTCGGGCCTGGCCGAGCTGCGGCGGCTGGTGCTGCGGCGGATGCGCGACGGCGGCGCCGGCTACCCGGTCGTGTGCACCGGGCTGCTCGAACTCGGCGACGTGCCGCTGCCGGACGGTGTGACAGCCGGCCCGTGGCTGACGTGCACACCCGACGTGGCGCTGGACTGCATCGCGATCGACGAGGGCGACGACACGCTGCGGCTGTTCTGGGACGCCACCGAGGACGCGATCGGCGACGACGACCTGGACCGGATCTTCGACGCGTACCGGTCGGCGCTGGCCGAGCTGGCCGACCTCGGCGACGTCCTGTACGGGTGGAACGACACCGCCGTCGAGTTCCCGCACGCCGGGCCGGTGCACCTGCTGTTCGAGGCCCAGGCCCGGGCCCGGCCCGAGGCGGTCGCCGTACGCGGGCGCGGCGGGACCACGTCCTTCGGTGAGCTGAACGCGGTGGCGAACCGGATCGCGGTCCGGCTGCGCGCCGCGGGCGTCGGCGCCGGATCCGTGGTCGGGATCAGCGTCGCCCGGGGGCCGCTCATGGTCGCCGCCGTGTACGGCGTGCTCAAGGCCGGTGGCGCCTACCTGCCGGTGGAGCCGTCACTGCCGCCGGCGCGGGCCGCGCTGATGCTCGCCGACGCGGGCGCGATCGCGCTCGTCACGACCGGTGACCTGGACCTGCCCGCGCCGGGCCGGCCGGACGGGATCGCCGTGGTCCACGCCGACCGGGTCGGTTCGGCCGCCGTACCGGACCCGGAGCCGTGCACCGGCGAGGACGACCTCGCGTACGTCATCTTCACCTCCGGCAGCACCGGCCGGCCCAAGGGGGTCGCGGTCACCCACCGGGCCGTGCACAACCTCCTGCACTGGGCGCGCCGGACGTTCCGCTTCGGACCGGAGGACACCGGGCTGTGCGTGACGTCGCTCGGCTTCGACCTGTCCGTGTTCGACATCCTCGGGCTGCTCGGCTACGGCGCCTCGATCTACGTGGCCGACTCCGAGCAGCAGAAGGACCCGGCGCTGCTGCTGGACGTCCTGCTGCGGGAACCGGTCACGTTCTGGAACTCCGCGCCGACCACCCTGGCGCACGTCGTACCGCTGACCGCCGCGCACCGCGGCGGGCCCGGCACCACCGGCCTGCGGCTGGTGTTCCTCAGCGGCGACCACACGCCGCTGCCCCTGCCCGACGAGCTGCGGGCCTGCTTCACCGCCGCCGAGATCGTCAACCTCGGCGGGGCGACCGAGGCCACCGTGTGGTCGAACTTCTACCGGGTCGGGACGGTCGACCCCGGGTGGCGCAGCATCCCGTACGGCCGGCCGATCGACAACGCCCGCTACTACGTCCTGGACGACGAGCGGCGCCCGTGCCGGCCCGGCGTCGAGGGCGACCTCTACATCGCCGGGGAGGTGCTCGCCGTCGGCTACCACAACCGGCCGGACCTCACCGAGGACCGGTTCGTGCCGTGCCCGTTCGGGCCGCCCGGCGACCGGATGTACCGCACCGGCGACCGGGCGGCGTTCCTGCCGGACGGCAACCTGACCTTCCTGGGCCGGGCCGACCACCAGGTGAAGATCCGCGGGTTCCGGGTGGAACTCGGCGAGATCGAGCACCGGCTGCGCGGCCATCCGGGCGTCAAGGACGCGGTGGTGGTCGCCCGCGAGGAGGGCGGCGAGCGCAAGCTGGTGGCGTACCTGCTGTCCTCCGGCGGCACCGCCCCGGCCGTACGCGACCTGCGGGCCTTCGCCGCCGAGACGCTGCCCGACTACATGGTGCCGAGCCACCTGGCCGTGCTGGAGCAGTTCCCCGCCACCGACAACGGCAAGCTGGACCGCGCCGCCCTGCCGTGGCCGCTGCCGCCGGTCACGCCGCCCGCGCCGGACGTCGCACAGACACCGGTCGCGCCGCCGGAACCGGCGGACACCCCGCACGCGCCGGGCGTCCGTCAGGTGCTCACGGAACTGTTCGCCGACCTGCTCGGCGAGACCGTCGACCCGGCGGCCGACCTGTGGGACCAGGGCGCCACGTCGTTCACCATGGTCCAGGTCTCGGCCCGGCTGCACGAGCGTCTCGGCACCCGGGTGCCGGTGGCGGCGCTGCTGGAGAACCCGACGATCGACGGCATTGCCGCGCACCTGTCGCCCGGCCCGCCGGCACCCGTACCCGCGGACCCGCCCCCGGCCGCGGCGCCGCCGCCGCGGACGGTCGACGTGCTCTCCCCCACCGAGCGGTCCGCCTTCGCCGCGGCCCGGCTGGACCTGCGCGACGACGGCGAGGCGGTGCCCCTGTCCGGGGAGCCCCCCGCGCGGCGGTGGTACCGGCGTCGGGCCTCGCGCCGCGACTTCCTCGACCGGCCCGTGCCGCTGTCCACGGTGGCGGGCCTGCTGGGCCTGCTGCGCCCGCTGCCCGACGGCGACCGGGCGCGGCGGCTGTACCCGTCGGCCGGCGACACCTACGGCGTGCAGGTCTACGTCCACGTGCCCGGCGACCGGGTCACCGGGCTGCCGGCCGGCGTCTACTACCACCACCCCGACGAGCACACGCTGCGCCGCATCGGCGACGGCGCGGCCCTGGACCGCACCGCCCACTTCGTCTACAACCGGCCGGTGTACGACCGGGCGGCGTTCCAGATCCTCCTCGTCGGGCAGACGCGGGCGATCCGCCCGCTCTACGGCGACGACGCCGAGCGGTACCTCGCCCTGGAGGCCGGTTACCTCGGCCAGGTGCTGATGAGCGCCCAGGCCGACCACGGCCTCGGGCTGTGCCCGGTCGGCGCGGTCGCCGAGGCGCCGGTGCGCGCCGCGTTGCGGCTGGACGACGACCACGTGTTCCAGCAGGCGTTCCTGTGCGGTCCGGTGACGCGCGACGACGAGACCGAGACGCCCGCCGCCGGTCCACCGCCCGCCGCGGGGCCGCACGAGATCGCCGTCGTCGGGGTGGCCGGCCGCTACCCCGGCGCGGACGACGTGGGGACGCTCTGGCGCAACCTCGACGCCGGCCACTGCGCGATCACGCCACCCCCGCCCGGGCGGGGCGCCGGACCGGCCGGCGGCTACCTGTCCGGCCTGGAGACGTTCGACAGCATGGTCTTCGGGATCGCACCGGCCGAGGCGGCCGTCCTCGACCCGCAGGTACGCGTCCTGCTCGAAGTGGTGTGGGCGTGCCTGGAGGACGCCGGCCACACCCCGGCGTCCCTCGGCCGGGTCGGTGTCTTCGTCGGGGTGATGTGGCACGACCACCGCCTCGCCGGCACCGACCGGTGGCGCGACGGCGACCCGGCCCGGATCTCCGGCACCGGCTCGGAGATCGCCAACCGGATCTCCCACACCTTCGACTTCCGCGGCCCGAGCGTCGCCGTGGACACCTCCTGTTCCTCCGCGCTGACCGCGCTGCGCCAGGCGGCCGAGAGCCTCGACCGGGGCGACTGCGACGCCGCCGTGGTCGGCGCGGTGAACCTGCTGGCGCATCCGTACCACGTGGCGGTGCTGCGCGGGCTGGGCCTGGTCGCCGAGACGCCGCACCGGGCGCTGGACGCCGCCGCCGGCGGCTGGTCGCCCGGCGAGGGCGCCGGCGCGCTGCTGCTGCGCCGGCTCGGCGACGCGCGCCGGGACCGCGACCGCGTCGACGCCGTGGTGGAGAGCACCTGGGTGGGGCACAGCGGCGCGACGAGCCGGTTCGGCACGCCCGACGCGGCCACCCTTGCCGGCTCGCTCACCGAGGCGGTGGGCCGGGCCGGGCTCACCCCCGCCGACATCGGGTACGTCGAGTGCGCAGCCTCCGGGGCCGCCCTGTCCGACGCCGCCGAGATCGAGGCCGTGGGCCGGTTCCTGGCCGCCGCCGCGCCCGGTCCCGAGGGGGTACGCGTGCCGATCGGCACCCTCAAGCCGAACCTGGGCCACGCGGAGGCCGCGTCCGGGCTCGCGCAGCTGACCAAGGTGCTCCTCCAGCTGCGGCACCGCCGGCTCGTACCGACCCTGGTGGCGGAGACGCCCCACCCGCTCGTCGACCTCGGCGCGCTGCCGGTGCGGTTCGTCCGCCGGTCCGAGCCGTGGACCGGCGTCCCGCTGCGCGCGCTCGTCACGGCGGTCGGCGCGACCGGCACCGTGGGGCACGTGGTGCTGCGGTCCGACGAGGAGGAACGATGAGCAACCGGTGGATCAAGGGCCCGGCCGACCCGGACGCCCCGATGCTGCTGTACTGCGTCCCGCACGCCGGGGGCGGCGGCTCGTTCTTCCGGCCGTGGCGCGCCGCGCTGGAGCCGTACCTGGGCGTCTGCCCGGTCGTGCTGCCCGGCCGGGAGTCCCGGCTGTCGGAGCCGCCGTACACCAGCATCGAGCACGTCGTGCCGCCGCTGGCCGCCGCGATCGCCGCGCACGCGGACCGCCCGTACGCGTTGTTCGGCCACAGCATGGGCGCGGTGGTCGCGTACGAGACCGCCCGGCGGCTGTCCGCCGGGCCGAACGGTCCGGCGCGGCTGTTCGTCTCCGGCCGGCGCGCGCCGCACCTGCCCGCCCGCCGGCCGGACCGGCACACGCTCGGCGCGGACGAGTTCCTGCCGGCCGTCGCGGCGCTGGGCGGCACGCCGGACGAGGTGCTGCGGCGGCACGACCTGATGGCGTTGTTCCTGCCGGGGCTGCGCGCCGACTTCGCGGTCAACGAGACGTACCGGCAGTTGCCCGGCCCGCCGCTGCGCTGTCCCGTGTCGGCGTTCACCGGCGACGCCGATCCGGAGGTCGACGTGACGGAGATGCGCTCCTGGGCCGAGGTCACGTCGGCCGGCTTCAGCCTGCGGGTGTTCAGCGGCGGTCACTTCTACCTGGCCGGCCCGCCCGCCGAGCTGGCCGAGGCGCTCCTGGCCGATCTCGCCGTGCGGTCCTGAGCCGGTCCTGAGCCGGTCCTGGAGACGACGGAACGGGACGGGCCCGCGCCCGTCCCGTTCCCGTTCTCCCGCGCTCAGGCGGACAGCGAGGCCACGACCTCCTGCGTCGCCTGGAGCAGGATCCGCGACATCGTGCGCAGCTCCTCCTCGGTCATCACCAGCGGCGGCACGATGACGATGGTGTCGCTCGGCGCCGAGTGGATGATCATGCCGAGCTCGCGGCACCGCTCGGTGATACGGGTCGCGACGCCCAGCTCCATCGGGAACGGCTCGCGCGTCTCCACGTCGGCCACCAGCTCGACGGCGGCCAGCAGGCCGCACTGGCGGACGTCGCCGACGTGCGGGACGCTGCGGAACTTGTCCAGCTCCTCGGCCAGGACCACGGCCTGCGCCTGGCCGTGCCGGATCAGGTCGTCCTTCTCGAACAGGTCCAGGCTCGCCAGCGCCACGGCGACGGCGAGCGGGTTGCCGGAGAACGTGTGCCCGGACAGCAGCATCTTGCCGTCACCGCGGAACGCGTCGAACACCTCCGCCGACGCCATGGTCGCCGTCAACGGCATGTACCCGCCGGTCAGGCCCTTGCCGACGCAGAGGATGTCGGGCGACACGCCGTCGGCCTGGCAGGCGAACATCGGGCCGGTACGGCCGAAGCCCACACCCAGCTCGTCGGCGATGAGCAGGACGCCGTAGCGGCGGGCGATCTCGGCGACCCGGGCCAGGTGACCGTCGCGCGCCACGATCATGCCGCTGACGTTCTGCACGCGCGGCTCCACGAGCACGGCGGCGACCTCGTCGCCCTCGCGCTCCAGCACCTCCTCCAGCGTGTCCGCACAGGCCAGGTTGCAGTTGTTGTTGCACAACCCGCAGCGGTACGCGTACGGCTGGGCGAACGAGCTGGTCTCGCGCAGCAGCGGCTGGTAGAAGTTCTTCAGGATCGTCATCTGGCCCACCGACAGCGCGCCGATGGTGTCGCCGTGGAAGGCCCCGCCCATGGACACGAACTTGTTGCGCTGCGGCGATCCCTTGAAGACCCAGTAGGAGTACGCCATCTTCATCGCCGTCTCCACGGCGCTGGAGCCGGACTCCAGGAACAGCACCTTGTCGATGCCCTCCGGGGCGAGCCGGACCAGCCGGTCGGCGAGTTCCGCGGCGCCCGGGTGGGTCATGCCGTAGAGCGTGGTGTGCGCGATCTTCGCCGCCTGCGCGGCCAGCGCCTCGTTCAGTTCCCGACGTTGGTGGCCGTGGATGTTCACGCCCAGCGAGGAGCCCGCGTCGAGATAGCGGTTGCCGTCGCTGTCCACCAGGTAGACACCCTCGCCGTGGGTGATCACCAGGGGCTTGGCGTTGAGGTAGGCGTCGGTGGGGGTGTACGGGTGCCACACGCGCTGCTGGTCCAGCGTGCGCAGGCGTTCGGTCTCCGTGGTTTCGAGGTCCATGCGTCGGCGCTCCGTCATCGAAGGGAACCAGGACAACAGCACGCAGTCCACCGGAAGAGGGCCGGTGACGTCTGCGCAGTAGTGCGCAGGGTGGCCGGTGCTCAACTCTGAGCAGAGGTGTCGCCATGGCCCGGAAATGCTCATCCGGAGCCGGCGCCGACCGGTGCGGCCGAACGCTGGAGAGGGGACGCCGACGTGACGACCTCCGAACAACCGGACCTGATGTCGCCCGCCGCACGGGAGACGGCCTACGACACCTACGCCGCCCTCCGCGACGCCAACCCGGTCTCCCGGGTCCGGATGCCCACCGGCCAGGACGTCTGGCTGGTCACCGGCTACGACGAGTGCACCAGCTTCCTCACCGACTACCACCGGTTCAAGACCAGCCCGACCGTGATGCCCGAGGGCATGGAGGCGCCGGCGCTGCCCGAGGCGGTGGTGCGGCTGCTCGGCGGCAGCATGGGCAGCGTCGACCCGCCCGAGCACACCCGGCAGCGCCGGCTGGTGCAGCAGGCGTTCACGCCGCAGTACGTCGAGCGGCTGCGCCCCGGCGTCCAGCAGATCACCGACCAGCTCGTCGACGGGCTGCTCGAACGTGAGGGGCGGACCTTCGACCTGGTCGAGGACTTCGCGGTGCCGCTGCCGCTCACCGTCATGTCCGACATGCTGGGCATCCCCCGCGCCGACCGGGACCGGTTCCGGCTCTGGTCCGAACTGCTGCTGTCGCTGGACCCGACGTCCGCGCAGTCCGCGCCGCAGGGCATGAACCCGGCCCAGGTGATGGCCGAGATCGAGGAGTTCGTGCGCTACCTGGACGCGCTGATCCAGCGCAAGCGCGCCGAGCCCGGCGACGACGTGATCTCCGGGATGGCCCTGGCCGAGGCCGACGGCGAGCGGATGAGCGACGACGAGTTGCTGAAGATGGTGGCGCTGCTCGTGGTCGGCGGCCTCGGCACCACGCAGCACCTGATCGGCAACATGGTCCTGGCGCTGTTCCGCAACCCCGACCAGCTGCGGCTGCTGCGCGACAAGCCCGAGCTGGCGCCGGGCGCCGTCGAGGAGATGCTGCGCTACCACGGCCCGATCGAGATCAGCTTCCCGCGGTTCGCAGCCGAGGACACCGAGATCGGCGGCGTGCCGATCAGCCGCGGCGAGATGGTGATCGGCGTCCTCGCGGCCGCCGACCGCGATCCGGGCCGCTACCCGGAGCCGGACCGGCTCGACATCGAGCGGACCGCGAACCGGCACCTCGCCTTCGGCCGGGGCGCCCACATGTGCCTGGGCGCGCCGCTGGCCCGCGTCGAGGGGCAGGTCGCCATCACCACGCTGCTCGCCCGGATGCCCGACCTGCGCCCGGCGGAGAGCCTCGACGAGACGCCCTGGCGGCCCGGGCTCACGCTGCGCGGGCTGACCGCGCTCACGGTCGAGTTCTGACCGGGCCGGCGCGACCGGCTCCCACTGCGGTTCGGCCGGCCGGCCGGTGAGCATCCCGACCGAACCGCAGAGGGAGGAGACGACGTGGCGAACGCCATCGTCGCTGACGGGCTACGCAGACAGTTCGACAAGGTGACCGCGCTGGACGGCCTGGACCTGGTGGTGCCGGAGGGCACCATCACCGGGATCCTCGGGCCGAACGGCGCGGGCAAGAGCACCGCCGTCCGGCTGCTCACCACACTGCTCGCCCCGACCGGCGGCCGGGCCGAGGTGGCCGGATTCGACGTGGTCACCCAGGCCGCCGAGGTACGCCGGGTGATCAGCCTGTCCGGGCAGCACGCCGCCGTGGACGAGAACCTCTCCGGGTTCGAGAACCTGGAGATGCTGGGCCGGCTGCTGCACCTGGGCTCCCGGCAGAGCCGGCAGCGGGCCGACGAGCTGCTGCAACGCTTCGACCTCGTGGACGCCGCGGGCCGCCGGGCGAAGGAGTACTCCGGCGGCATGCGGCGGCGCCTCGACCTGGCCGCCGCGCTGATCCGTACGCCGCGGGTGCTGTTCCTGGACGAGCCGACCACCGGCCTGGACACCCGGAGCCGGACGGCGCTGTGGGACACCATCGGTGAGCTGGTCTCCGGCGGCATGACGCTGCTGCTGACCACCCAGTACCTCGAGGAGGCCGACCGGCTGGCCGACCAGATCGTGGTGATCGACCACGGCCGGGTGGTCGCCGGCGGCACGCCGGACGAGCTGAAGCGGCGGGTCTCCGGCACCAGCCTGGAGATCACCCTCGGGCCGGACGCCGACCTGACCGCCGCACAGGCGGTGCTCACCTCGCTCGGCACCGGACCGGCCAGCGTGGACGAGGCCGCCGGCCGGATCTCCGTGCCGGCCGGCGACGGCGTGGACACGCTCCTGGCCGGCGCGCGGCTGCTGCGCCAGGCCGGCATCCCGGTCCGGGACGCCGCGCTGCGCACGGCGACGCTGGACGACGTCTTCCTCGCCCTCACCGGCCCCGGCCGGCGGACCGGCGACGAGCCCGCCAAGGAGACCGTGGAGGAGAAGCAGTGAACGCCGTCGTACTGGCCTTCGGTGAGGGCGTCGTCGTCGCGAAGCGCAACCTGAGGATGATCCTGCGCGTACCGGAGATGCTGCTCAACGCGGCCATCGCGCCGGCGATGATGACGCTGCTGTTCGGCTTCATCGTCGGCGGCGCGATCGACGCGCAGGGGGTGCCGTACCGCGAGTACCTGCTCGGCGGCATCTTCGTGCAGGCGGTCCTCTTCGGCGCCGTCAACACCGGCACCGCGATCGCCGCCGACCTGCGCAACGGCATCGTCGACCGGCTGATGTCGATGCCCATCTCCCGGTCCGCGGTGCTCGTCGGCCGCACCACGAGCGACCTGGTGAACAGCGGTGTGGTCATCACCGTCACCGCGCTGCTCGGCCTGGTCGTGGGGTGGCGCAGCCGCACGTCGGTGCCCGAGGCGGCGCTGGGATTCCTGATCCTGCTGGCGTTCGCGTACGCGCTGTCGTGGCTGATGGCCGTGGTGGGGCTGGCGTCCCGGGCGCCGGAGGCGGTCAGCAGCACCGGCTTCACCATCGCCATCCCGCTGGGCTTCCTCTCCAACGCCTACGTGCCGATCGACTCCATGCCGGGCGTCCTGCAACCGGTCGCCGAGTGGAACCCGGTCTCGGCGATCGTCCAGGCGGTCCGGGTCCAGTTCGGCAACGTCGACCCGTCCACCGCGCCGGACGTCTGGCCGCTGCAACACCCGGTCGCCGCCTCCGCGCTGTGGATCGGCGCTCTGCTGGCCCTGTCGATCCCGCTGGCGATCGCCCAGTTCCGCAGGTCCGCCGGGCGCTGAGACGCCCGCTGACCGCCGGACGACGACTCCGCCCGTGCAACCGGGCGGAGTCGTCGTCCGTGGGGGGCCTACTCCACCAGGACGCGGTCCGGCGCGCGGCGGCGCAGCCGGCTGGAACGTCGCAGCGACCGCAGCCACATCAGGGTGCCGCCGCCGTCGAGCAGGAACGACAGCATCGCCAGCGCGAGCACGTCGGCCCAGGTGAACTGGCCGGTCATCTCGTCGCCGCGGAAGAAGCCGACGACCCGGACCAGGTAGAACCACAGCAGCGGGATGGTCGCGGTGAACAGGACGGCCAGGGCCACGACGCGGCCCAGGACCCAGACGACCGCGTAGATCCGGATGGTGCGCATCTCGCCGCGCCCGACCCCGGACTGGTCGATGAGCCGGCGGCGCAGCACCCGCCGGACGAGGTTGCGCAGGTAGGCGCCGGTGTCGGCCATCAGGCTCCGGGTGTCCAGCGCGGTCGTGATCAGGTAGTAGAAGTCGGTACGCAGGAACAGGAACGTCTGCCAGAGCAGCCGGATGAACGACGTGAACAGCACGCCGGCCACCACCAGCCGTACCGGCTCCGGCAGCCCGAGGACGCCGACGTCGTTCAGCCACAGCGTGATGAACAACAGCGCCGCGCCGATCACGTCGACGAGCGGCCCGACCAGCACCGCGACGAAACGCTCCCGCTTGGACGCCATCCACATGCCCGACAGGTCGGTCTGCGCGACGATGGCGTACATCTGGTTGCCGACAGTCATGCGGGCCGACGTGCCGGCGGCGCGCGCCCCCACGACGTGGGCCAGCTCGTGCAGCCACACGCCGATCACCGCGATGCCGAGGACGACCAGCAGGTAGGCCCAGAAGTGGGAGTGGAACATGAGGCTGGACGGCCCGGGCACCAGCCCCGGCCGGTCGACGGCCATCGCGACCGCGACTCCGACGACCACGCCGCAGACGGCGAGCGCGGGCCGGCTCAGCAGGCGCCGTGCGGCGTGCGGGGACAGCCACTCCAGATGCCCGGCGCGTCGCGCCCGGGCCGGTTCGGCGTCCGGCGGCGGGTCGTGCGCGCCGGCCGGGGCGAGGAACCCCTCGTCGGCCAGCGCCTGGAGGAACGCGTCGGCGTCCGGTGACGCCGCGTGCGTCGCCTCGAAGCGGCGTACGGCCTCACCGACTGTGGCGCCGTCGCGCAGCCACTCCAGCAGGTCGAGGCCCTCGGCCGGGATGGACAGGTAGACCTGACGACTGTCGTCACCGATCACGGCGAAGTCACCGTCTCTGCGGGCGGTGTACGGCCGGACCAGGACCGGTGCGTCGAGGGCGAACTCGGTCACTGTGGGACCTCTCCTCTGACGGTGCGGGACTGGGCGCAGGGGCGGGGGTCCGGCAGCCGGACCCCCGCCCCCGTGTCACCGGGTTCAGTTCAGCGCGGGCGCGCACGGGGCGACGGCGCTGGCCTTGATGGACTCCAGCTTGCGCACCGGGAGCGACTTCTTGGGCGCGGTCTCCTTGGTCATGGGAACACCTCCTCTCCACCTCTCGTCGGGACGGGGGGCACCCGCCGGCCGGCTTCGGCGGGAGATCGTGTGCCGAGGGCGTCGTCGCCGGCGACGAACCGCGCGGCGAGGTCGACGAGGCTGTCCTCGGCATGGAACAGCGACAGGTGGTCGCCGTGCGGGGCGACATGCAGGACGGACCCGGCGATCCGGGCGGCCACGGCCCGCGAACCGGCGGGATGCGCCGTGTGGTCGTCCTCGCTCGTGACGACGAGCGTGCGCGTGGTCAGCCCGGCGAGGTACGGACGCAGGTCCGTGCCCATGATGGCGCCGTTGAGCCGGCAGTACCGGCGCAGCAGCTCGGGCGTCGCGTACGGGTACGTGACCAGGTGCGCCAGCCGTGGCGGGGCGACGCCGAGCATGGTGTTGGTGAGCACCGCGTGCACCGCCGCGGCCTGCTGCGGGCCGCGGGCGGCCATCGCCATCAGAGCCTGCAGGTTCTGCTGGTGGTCGGTCTTCGGGCTCTCGCCGCCGAGGTCGAAGTCGCCGTGCCAGAGGCTCAGCGACGACACCCGCTCCGGCGCCCGCGCGGCCGCCACGACCGCGAGCACCGCGCCGCCGCACAGGCCGATCAGGTGCGCGCGGCGCAGCCCGAACCGGTCCAGCACCGCGAGGAGGTCGTCGGCCTGGGCCACCACGCCGGTGTCGCCGGTGAACCCGTCCACGTCGGCGAACAGGCCCCGGGTCTCGGGGACGAGCACGTGGAAGTCGCGGGACAGCCGGTCGGCCCAGCCCTCCGCGAGCCGGGCGGGCATCCCGCACGCGGACACCAGCAGCACCGGCGGCCGGTCCGGGGCGCCGCCGGCGTACGTCGGCAGCACCGCCCCGTCGCCGGTACGCACGTCGGTGCGCCGGAAGCGGCAGGTGAAGTCCCGCTCGCGCGCCTCGGCGGCCACCCGCGGCTCGTCCGCCGCCCGCGGTGCCGGGTTCGCGTCGAGGTCCAGCAGGTCGCTCAGCACCCGCTCGAACGGGCCGAGATCGGCGGCGTCGGCCACCGGCGTCGGCGCCGGCACGTCCAGCCGTGCGCACAGCCGGACCAGCGCGGCGGCGGTGGCCGGGTCGGCGCACCGCACGCGAACCGGTGGCGGCAGCACCCGCAGCAGCGGGCCCGCCGCCAGCAGCGCGGCGGCCGTGTCCAGCCCCGGCGTCACGCGCCCGCCCCGATCCACTCGTAGGTGCGGTGGTAGGCGCGGGCGCCGGTGCAGGCGAGCAGCGTGCGCGGGCCCGCCACCCGGTCCAGCACCTCGGCGTACCGCCCCGGGTCGATCCGCTTGTCCGCCACCGGCACGAGGCAGTCGGCGTTGTCGGCGAGGATCCGCTTGTACTCGTCGAACGTCAGCTCGCACCGGCCGGCGAGGTGCTCGCCGATGCGCATCCGGCCCACCTCGGCGGTGGACCGCGCGTCGACCAGGCCGGAGTAGAACTCGGCGGCGCAGCCGGAGCCGTACGAGTACATCCCGACCCGTACCGGTTCGTCGGGCCGCAAATGGTCGATCAGGCTGGCCAGGGCCAGGTAGACCGAGCCGGAGCAGAGGTTGCCGACCAGCCGCGGGTACTCCAGCCCGGGCGCGACGCGGCGGGCGAAGTCCGCGTCGGCGTCCGGCATCCGGTGCTCGCGGGCGAGCTTGCGGTGCGCCGCGCGGACGATGCCGGCGAACGGCGTGTGCATGGCCAGCCCGCCGAAGGTGGTGGCGAAGTCGACGTCCGCCACCTTCTCCGCGTAGTGGGCGTAGGCGTTCGTCAGGCAGTCCAGGTAGGCGAACAGCGAGCGGTCCGCGTCGGCGACGTCGAACGTCGGGCCCGGCCGGGCCGAGTCGAACGTCTCGTAGCTGTGCGTCCCGAACGCCCCGAGGTCCACGTCCAGCACCCGCGGGTCGTCGCCGAGCAGCACCGCCGCGGCGCCGGTGCCCATGGCCGGCTCGGTGTACGAGGCGTTCTCGTTCACCAGTGACACGTCGGTGGCGATCACCAGCGCCTTGGCGCCCGGCGACAGGCCGGCGGCGAGGTAGCCGCAGGCGAGCTGGAGCGCCCCGGTCGCGGCGTAGCAGGCCTGCTTCACCTCCAGCATCCGGCAGCGGCGGCTCAGCCCGAGGTGCCGGTGCACGTACGAGGCGATCGACTTGCTGAGGTCCAGGCCGGACTCGCTGGAGGTCACCAGCAGTTCGATCCGGTCGCGGTCGGCCTCGTCCATCGCGTCGAGGATCGGCTTGGCGGCGTTCACCGCGTGCGTGACCGGATCCTCGAACGGCAGCGCGACCGACTTCGCGGTCATCATCAGGTTGCCCAGGCGGGTCGCGTCCAGACCGCGCCCCTCGAACAGGACCGGCACCGCGACGGAGGCCACCCCGCAGTACACGTTCAGGGCCTCGATGCCCACGTTCATGCCGTCACCTCGCAGAGGTACGCGACCAGGTGGTCGATGTCGGGCAGGTCACTGAAGCTGCCGAGCGGCTCGTCGACGCCGAGCCGCTCCCGGAGGGCCAGGATGATCTCGACCCGGTCGATCGAGTCGGCGCCCAGGTCGCGCAGGTGCGCGCCGCCCGGGATCCGGTCGCCGGGGACCGCCGGCAGGATCTCGGTGATCACCTCGTGGACCACCCGCCGGACCGCCTCGTCGTTCGCGCTCACGTCGTCGCCTCCGTCCGGGTCTGCGCAAGGGCCACCGCGAGCGGCCGTCCGGTGTCGCGGTCGGCGAGCACCACCCGGACCGTCTCGTCGGCGCCGGTCACGTCGCCGCCCGGCCGCCGGGACACCCGCACCCGCAGCACGGCGCCCACGTCGGCGTTGCCGAGGTAGCTCATCCGCTGGTCCAGCACGATCCGCCGCAGGAAACCGGCGTCGGTGCCGCCGCGGTGCCGCCACAGCCGCAGCGACGCCCAGTCCACGATGGAGAAGTAGGACGCGAAGTAGAGCAGGCCGACGCCGTTGAGGTCGCGGCTCGGGTCGACCGGGTAGTCCAGCGCCAGCCGGTCCAGCGGGTCGGGCGGGTCGGGCTCGGCGCCGAGGGCGCGCAGTTCGGCGTACGCGCGCCGGGGCGAGTGCCGCGCGGGCAGCACGGGGAGGTGCGCGTGGCGGAACCCCGGTGGGGACGCGCTGCGCAGGTCGCCGTTGCCGCCCGACGGGCCCCGGACCACCCAGCGGTTGAAGTTCTGCGCGTACAGGCATGCCGGGTCGGGGTGGGCGTAGAACTCGTCCGGGTCGACGACGCGTCCCGGCCGGTCGCCGCGCCGGATCTCGTGCAGCGTCAGCACCGACTCGCTGCCGGAGGCGAAGGACCGCGAGTCCACCCGCAGCACGTCGCCGAAGGTCATGCCGCGCACGTGCAGGTCGGCGCCGCCGCGCAGGTGGATGTAGTGGAACGCCAGGTAGGTCGGCATCCCGTCGGCGTCGCGGGCGGTGTAGACGTTGGTGTCGCAGAGCGCGCTGACGGTGTCCCAGGTCCAGTCGCCGACCTGGCCGACGAACAGCGACCCCGGCCCGCACATGCCGGGCCGCACCACTGTCGTCCGCGTCGTCGCGTCGGGACCGAGCAGTTCCAGCTCGGGAGTCAGGACGGTCACGACCCCTCCCCTCCGGCGCCGCGCAGGAAGTCGGTCAGGATCCGGTTGCACTCCTGCGGGCTGGTCAGATACGGGAAGTGGCCGGCGTCGGCGATCTCCTCGTAGCGGGCGCCCCGGATGCCCTGGTGCAGCAGCCGCGCCGTCTCCGACGGGATGACCGTGTCGTGCCGGCCCTGCACCACGAGCGCCGGCAGGTCCAGCTCGCCGAGCCGGTCGCGGAGGTCCGGCCGGGCCGCGAACACGTCGAGGTAGCGCAGCCCTGTCTGGGGGTCCATGCTCTCGCAGCGCAGCAGCAGCGCCTCCACGGCGGCCCGCTCGTGCCGCAGCCGGTCGGCGCCGGACCCCTCGATCGTGCGGTCGAGGTCCTGGGCCGCCACCACGGCCAGCCGGTTGATCTCACCGACCCGGTTGCCGATCTTGTAGGAGCTGCCGAGCAGGATCAGCGAGGCGGTGTCCTCGGGGTGGTTGAGGGCGAACGTGAGCGCGACCAGCCCGCCGAACGACGCGCCGGCGACGTGGACCGGCCCGTCGACCCCGATCTCCCGCAGCACCCGCAGTTGGAGGGCGGCGATCCCGTCGAGGGTGAGGTCGGCCGAGGCGGTGCTCGCCCCGACGCCGGGGTGGTGGACGCTGATCACCCGGTACCGCCCGGCCAGCGCCTCGAACTGCCGCGCGAAGACGCCGGCGCCGATGTTGAACGGGTGGGCGAGCAGCAGCGGCGGGCCGTCGCCGGCGGTGAAGACCTCCACCTGGGCGCCGGCCACCGGCACCACCCGTCGGCGTACGGCCGGCTGGTGTTCCCGCAGCACGGTGCCGTTGTCGTCGGCCGGGGCCTGGTCGCGCAGCGCCTGCCGGACGTCCTCGGGCACCCGGTCGGCGGGCTGGTAGACCGCCCGGGCCGCCTCCCCCGCCGTGCGGATCCCGCCGGTGACCAGTTCGGGAACCTCGCCCGGTGCGGCGGTGAGCGCGGCGACGGCGGCCACCACCGCCTCGGCGTCGTCGGGCCCGAAGCCGACCGGCACGGCGAGCCGGACGGTGCCGGCGAGCGGCCCGCCGACGGCCAGGTGCGGGCCGCCCCGGACGCCGGCGCCGGTGTAGAGCCAGGCCAGCCCGGACATCGTGGGGTGTTCCTGACCGGCCAGTCCGGGCATCCGGGCGAGGTCGAGCAGGACACAGTGGGCGCCGTCGACGTCCACGACCGGCAGGCCGGCCGCCCGCAGGCCGTCGCGGAGCACCGCGACGGCGGCGACGCGCCGCCGGACCAGTTCCGTGACGCCGTCGCGGTCCGCGAGCGCGGCCCGCAGCGTCATCCGGGTGGCCCGGTCCACCTCGGCGCCGCGCCGCGCCACGTGCTCGCGCAGCCGCGCCGCCAGCTCCGGGTCGCGGGTGGCGACCAGCCCGCCGGCGGTGACGCCGAAGTCCTTGGACAGGCTGAGCGTCGCCGTGTCGGCGACGGCGAGCATGTCCCGCACCCCGGTCCAGGGATCCCCGTCGGGGCCGGCGAGCTGGACGGCGTTGTCGACGACGCGGCTGGCGTCCAGGACGAGCGGCACCCCGTGTGCGGCGGTGACGCGGCGCAGCTCCCGGAGGGCGGCGGGTTCGACGGGTACGCCACCGGCGGCGTTGCTGGCCGCCTCCACCACCACGAACGACACCGATCCGGGGGTCCGGCGGGTCAGCTCGGCCGCGAACGCCTCGATCGTCTCCGGGTCGAGCCGGCCGATTCCGACGGCCACCGGTTCGTACCCGAGGTCGGCGAGCGTGGACAGCCAGGTCGGGAACGCCGCGGCGTGCAGCACGACACCGCGCGGGCCCGGGTGGCAGCGGCAGAGCAGTTCCTCGGCCGCCCGCCCCGACCGGGTCGGCACCACCTCGGGCATGGGCAGCCAGTCGTGCGCGGTGAGCTCGGGCGGGGCGGGCCGCTCGGCGAGCAGCCGCGTCCGGGCCGCGACGAAACCGTCCGCCCGCTCCGCCCAGGAGTCGGTGAGCAGGTCGAAGGGGACCAGCTCGGTCGGCAGGGCCAGCGCGTTGTACCCGTGCGCGGCCAGCAGGTCGGCACGTCCCGGCCGCAGCGCCGGGTCCGGCGGCGGTCCCGCGTCCGCCGGCGGCGCGGCGGCGCCCGACGGCACGGCGCTCTCCGGCGGCGCGGTGGCGCGCGGCGGCGTCGCGGCGGCGGCGTCCGACGACGGCGCGGGACCGGCGGGGGCGCCGTCCAC